>JAIPFN010000170.1 GCA_021736615.1 Phycisphaerae bacterium
CCACACGAGCCTTAAATTCCTTACCAAAATGCCGTCTTTTTGCCATAACTCTAACCCCTACAAGAACTTAATGATGCTTTAATTATAGCACATCATACAACCTTATACCATGGTTTGATTTCTGGGGAGTATTATAAATTACAAGACAGATTGAAAAATATCTGCATGTAAAAGTTCCCGGAGAGGCCGTAAATCTTTATTGTGCGATAGACGGCAACTTTTATAGTGATTATTATGCTGCATTGACACTTCCGACAGATCAGGCATGTAAGAAATTCTTGGAAAAACAATTAGGCGTGCCATTCGACGAATTCAGAAAAAGCAAAATATTACCAAAGGAATTCATTAAAAAAGGCCCTGATTCCTGGTCCAAAAACCTTAAAGGGAATTGGGATTTAGAATCGTATAAGGATTTTTACATTTGCGAAGATACCGGCCATGGAGATCAAACCGTAGTGTATGTTCTGAAATACCACAGGATTTTCATCCATCATGAATAAGTCGGACACGTTTGCTGAAGCACACCCTACGGTTAATTGTGTTTGTTGGGGGTTTTATTCGGGCAGCTTGCGCTGCCGCGCTTTTGTTGTTTTGCGAATAGCTGTTGCTTTTTGGGGGCTTTTGGTATACATTAGGGTTTGACTTACTTTAACTTGCGGGATTTTGTTATTTGGCGGGTGTTTATTATTATGCATAGCAGGAACACTACAGGATTTACTCTTATCGAGCTTTTGGTGGTTATCGCTATCATCGCACTTCTTCTTGCTATCCTGATGCCTTCGCTGCAGGCGGCAAAAAAACGGGGGCAGACGGTGGTTTGCCTTAACAATCTGAGGCAGATCGGGATGGCCGCGAATTTGTACGCCAATGACTATGAGGATCGGATTCCCCGCGGGGAAGGTTCCAGCCGGAAACTGATCTGGTTTATGAAATTTCTGCCCTACGTCGGGCACGGTGAAAATGTCAGCGACTATAAGCAGGTCGATATTTACAAATGCAAGTCGTTTCCGAGGTCCGGGTCAGGTATCGGCGGTAAACCAAACTCTCGGCAGACGGTGTGCTATGTGGTCAACGCATGAGAGTTCAACAATTCCAGCGATATGACGGGACATCAGACAAACAATGCAACGAAACTAAGCAGCTTTCGGATGCGGGCGTCGACAATTTATCTCACCGACAACGAATCGGGCCAGTGGCGTCCGATAATAGAAGACGAATCAAGCCCTGACATCTCAAGATGCGATATTTTCATGCCGTCACACCTGCCGGACTCCGGCGATGAAACCGGGCATACATCCGGCAGGAGAATCTCCAAAGATCGGCACAATGACGGGTGCAATGTGCTTTTTCTGGACTGGCACGCAGAATCAATGAAAGCAGAAGATATAACGATCAGAAATTTCCGCGACAACTAGACAGAGGTCTTGAAAATTGGCGATCTTGAAAATTGTCTTGTTTTTGGTTGTTTTGGACGATATATTTTGGTGACAGGTGAAATGGTGACAGGTGACAAGTTCGAAAGTGACAGGTATTAGGATTATCATTGGCTAAGAAGAAAAAGAAAACGACATCCGGTTTGGCGTTCTGGGCGCCTAAGAAGAAAAAGACAAAAACCAAGGCTCAGGTCAGGGCGGCGAAGGAAGCGACCCGGACAAGGGTTCGTGTATTCTCGGCGATCTTCGGGGTTGTGTTGGCGGCGGCGGGTGTTTGTGTCGGTTTTTTCTACCTGGAAAAGTATGTCAAAAAGATTTCGCCGGTTGCGTTCAAAACAGGTCAACTGGAGTTTCCGCATGATAATGTTCCGGATTGGTTTAACGAGGAACTTGCCGGGCTGATGCGGGAGACGGCGGGCGGGAAAATATTCGAGCTTAATGAAAATTCGGCTGAGGCGGTCGGCAGGAAACTTTCGGAACTGGAGTGGTTCGATGATCTTAAAGTGCAAACGACAAAAGATTCGCTGCGGGTTACGGCGAAATACCGCACGCCGGTGGCGACGATAAAGATCGGCAGCAAAAAATACTGTATCGCGGTAAAAGAGGAAACATCCGGTCAGAAAATGTCACTGGTTATTATGCAGCATCTGAATATCGCCAAACTTGCTATAGTCGAGATCACCGGGTCGACGATCAGGAGCACCGAGGACATAAGCGTGCAGGAAGATGTTAAGGCGGCGGTTAAACTGATCGGAGGTCTGTCTGCGATGGACCGGAAGATTAAGCCGGCTCCGCCGCTGCTGGAAGAGATCGCGAGAATTGACGTTAGCAATTTTGACGGCAGACAACCCGGATCAAAGTCAAAACCGCATATCATCTTCTACATAAAAGACGGCACGCCGATATACTGGGGTAATGCGATTGGTAAAACGACAGGAAAGATCGAAGCGAAGGATGAGGATAAACTGGCTTCGCTGTACCACGAGTATATCAAGGACGGGAGAAACAGCCTGACAGGCAGAAACCTAAGCTTCATCGATCTGCGAAATCCGAGGTAAGGGGCGACACTGTAGTCCATAATATTACAAGATAGACAAGAACCCAATCGACCACTCCGTTGCAGCTATTCATTAAAAAACTGGATGTTTTCTGGACGATTTGCGTTATTTGTGGGCATAAAAAAAGGCTTCTTGAAAATGTCAGAAATAAAGCATTGTTACTGGAGAACAGGAATCCTACGGATTGTAGGTGGTATGGGTATACCTACCTGAGATAAAAGCATGCTTATTTGACTGTGGGACAAGCTCTGATCAGATTTGAACAAAGCTTGATATGGTTCATACTCCTACCATCCT
Source organism: Phycisphaerae bacterium (assembly GCA_021736615.1). Next base: position 2,789 of record JAIPFN010000170.1, read on the forward strand.
GCTGGAACAACGGAGGCTGCCTATATTTCAAAAAAAGGGGAAATAGGCAGTAGTTCAGCAGGCAAGCACGTTAAGGGCTTGTAAGTGAAATAGGAGCAATCAGGAGAAGAGCAAACGAAACTATTGATATATCTCTGTTCAAGCAGTTATAATATGGCTGACTAATATGAAAAAGCTATAACAAATAATTCATGTTGACATGGATGCTTTTTATGCATCAGTCGAACAACTCGACAATCCTGAACTTAAAGGGAAGGCTGTCATTGTAGGCGGCAATCCCAAGGGAAGAGGAGTTGTTAGTGCAGCTTCGTATGAGGCTCGTAAATTTTGGTTTTCATTGTTCGTTTCCTATACAAAAAAGATGGTGACTTGTTCTAAACAGGAGGCGATCAGAAATTGCAATAGGTGATGCAATAATTGGATCTTTCATATCTATCTCTGAAATTATTTCGAATTTATCTTTTAACTTTATGACAAAAATTATTCCATCCTCGCGTGCGGCATAAAGATGCCCACCTGCAATTAAAGGTGAAGAGTAAAAATTACCTTTACCTTTCGGGAAAACACCGCTCCAGATGTCTTTTCCTGTTAAAGGATCAATGCAATTGATTTTGCCGCGGTCATCAATTAAATAAACCCGTCCCTTGTATTCTGCTGGCGTTGGTATAAATGGGCCTATGTCCTCACGATTCCATAAACGGTGGGTTTCTGTTACATCTCCGATTCCACCCAGTTTGATTCCGTGGAGACGCGGCTGCTTGCGATCAGCACGACCGCAAGGAACGACTGCAATTTTCGCGGAGATAACAGGCGATGCCACAGATGGCCAGTTTCTTCTGGCTTTAGGATTAAAATTGCCGCAAGACCAGAGAGTTTTGCCATCAGCTGCATCATGAGCTGTAAGATGCTGGCCTCCCCATATCATCAGAGCCTCAATTCCTTTATGTAAAAAAACGATGGGAGTTGAGTATCCCTGACTGCCTTCATTTGGTGTTTTATAGTTGCGAGGGACCTTCCAAGCCAGTTTACCAGTAGTCTTGTCAAAAGCAGCTAACCAAGATTCTCCATCGTGCATTTCGGCTATCACAACATACTTTTTTGTTAAGACAGGAGATGTTCCGAAATCCCAATAACGATTGTCTTTACCGTATCGTTCGAACAAGTTGGTCTTCCAGCGAATAGATCCATCAAACTCAAGGGCTGCAAAGTTACCGCTTTTGAAAAAGACGAAAACAGCAGATCCATCGGTTATCGCTGAGGAATTGCAGCCTGACCCGTTTTTATGTTTGCCTGCAGCTTCAGATCCCAGTTGTTTTTGCCATATTTGATTACCTAACCAGTCAAAGGCAAGCACAGTATCTAAGTCATTTGTACCTGTAGTCAGGTAGATTTTTTTACCCCAAACAATAGGAGTAGAGAATCCCTTGCCTGGGATATCAATTTTCCATAGCACCTTCTCTGGATCCCAGTTAACAGGATAATTTCCCGAAGATATACTTCCATTATTGTCAGGTCCACGCCAACTAGGCCAATTAATTTCAGCCATGGCAGGCTGGGCTGTTATAATAAGAAAGAATGCCATGTATTTTGTAAGTGTTTTCATAGTAATCAAATCCATCCAGGGTTTTGGGTTTCATGGGTAAATTGTCGTTCTCAAAATACGAACATTTGAATTTAGTGCATTATGGCTGACAAAACAAACAACCAAAACTGAATCGAATCACAATGATTTATTCAGCTTGTACTTCAGTATGCTCTTTACGTCCAGGATAAAAACTCCTCTGCCATGTGTTCCGATAACCAATTCGTGTTGGCGCGGATGAACCACCAAGTCATGGACGGGCGTCGTGGGCAGATTGCTGCAGAGAGACTCCCAACTTCGGCCTTGATCCAGCGAGACATATATTCCCAGGTCGGTCCCAACATAAAGTATATCCCTGTCACGAGGGTCTTCGTCGATTACATTTATCGATTCGTGGGGCAAGTTTGATCCTATAGATTTCCACGTCCGCCCGAAGTCTGTTGACATGTACAGATACTTTTCAAAATCGTCCTGACGGTATCCAGTAAACGACGCATAAACAGTCCCCTCTTCATGCATCGATGCCCTGAGACGACTGACCCATTTGGCTGGCAGATGTTCGTTTATCCTGGCCCATGTCATACCATCATTCTGTGTAACATGAATATTGCCGTCGTCGGTTCCAACATATAGCAATCCATGTTTTAATCTGGATTCGGAAATTGTTGTGATCGTTCCATACGGGACATTGCCATGCCTTTGCTCATTGGATTGGCCGGACAGATCGCCACTTATAGTTGTCCATGTATTGCCCCTGTCGGTCGACTTGAACAGTTTGTTTGCGCCGCAATACAACGTGGACGAATCATAATGTGAAATTAAAAAAGGTGTCATCCAGTTGAATCGAAGCTTAGGCTCATCTTGAGACGATTCGGGACGAATGGATTTTGTATCTCCGGTTCTCATGTTCTTTCTTCGCAAGCCACCAAACTGGTGCTCATAATATATCGTATCACTGTCGTTCGGATCGACCCATGTAAAATAGCTGTCGCCTCCTCCCCATGGATCGAGATAAACATGCTTCCATGGCTCTAATGCCTGATCAGTCAGTGTAAAATCGCTCGGTCCATACATGGCTGCGTTATCCTGCGTACCGATATAAATATTGTAAGGATCCGCCATGTCGACACTGACAGCATAAACTTCCGTGATTGGGAAGTTGTTTACGCGAAGCCACGTACTGCCTCTGTCATATGATGTATACAACCCACCGTCGATCCCGTTCAAGAGCCGGTCAGGGTTCAGCGGATCAATCCACATATCATGATGGTCCAGGTGAATGGTCCTGGAGCCGTGAGGCCGCAAGTTTATAACCTTACCCTGGTTCCTCTTGTAACTCTTGCCCCCGTCGGTAGATGTCAGCAGATAGTTTCCGAGAACATAAAGCTGTTCTGGATTATCCGGTGAGACCCGAATCAGACAAAAATCATATCCTATGGCAGTAGGTAAATCACCCTTGTTTACTTTCCTCCATGAAGCCCCCTTGTCATCAGAACGATAAACCTCGCCTCCTATCGCCCTTTTACCGTCCTGCCGTTGTGACTGGTTGTCCAGCAATGCATAGACGATATTCGGATTTGACGGGGCTATCGCGATTCCGAATCTGCCCACTTTCTCGCCGGTCGGCAGGCCGTTTGTTAGCTGCTTCCAGCTTTGGCCTGCATCGGTACTCTTATATATCCCGCTTCCGGTTCCACAGACAACATTATTCCATACCTTGCGATCACGCTGCCACATCACCGCATACAAAGTTTTCCTATCCTTCGGGTCCATGATAACTTCGACGCAGCCGACTTTTTCTGAAACATATAGAACCTTCTTCCATGTCCTTCCGCCATTTGTTGTCTTAAACAACCCACGTTGTTCGTTGTGCGTATAATTATGTCCGATGGCTGCGACGTATACCACATCCGGATTGACGGGATCGATAAGTACTCTTGCGATATGAAACGTATCAGCAAGCCCCATATTGCTCCAGGACTCACCTGCGTCGGTCGATTTAAAAACTCCCGTACCTGCGTAAGAACTTCGAGCCATAAGTACCTCGCCTGTGCCGACCCATACGATATCCGGATCGGAAGGAGCTACTGCCACCGAGCCGATTGCAAAAGTCGATTCATTATCAAAGATCGGTTTCCACGTAGTCCCGTTATTCTCGGTCTTCCACAAGTTGCCAGAACCAGCGCCCACGTATATCGTCGATGTATATCCGGCGGGACATGCGATACTTTCGATCCTGCCGCCGCAATACGCAGGGCCCAGCGAACGCCACTTGAGATTCCTGAATCGCGATTCTTTTTTGAGCCTGAGATGATACTCCCAGGATGGACCTTGGACCTCTACGATTTCCGCCGTGTTTGACGGGTTTACAATCTCGCAACCCGATATAAAACAAATACAGCAGGCAAGCACGAGGAGAATTATTTTACGAAACATCTGTGTTTTCATTGGTTATTGTCCCATTATCATAATTAAATATCAAAGTTGAGCATTATAGCAGAGATGGTCTAAAAGGTCGATTGAAATCTGTCTAACAAGAATTTCATTAGTGATAATACTCTTGGTAAAGAAAAGCTCACTTCAAAAAGAATAATCAACGGTTACAACTGTCCCACGGACACTTGACCACTACAGAAGGTCTTAGAAAAGAAAAGTCTTTATAGTTCAAGTTGAATTTGGTAAACTTATTAGCATTAAAAAAATTATTATCGATGCAACAATCCCAAAAACTGTTGATACAAGATATTAACCAGGACAAAACAATTTGGAGTATAATATGAAAAAGCATTTTCTGATGACAATCTTACTGTTTTGCACGCTAATTGCCGGCTGTCATGATAATTCTCAACAGGCCCGCATGGAATTTGAAAATCCAGGTGGAATGTGGATGCCCCAGCAGATAAACGACCAACTGGACATGCTCCGTTCACTCGGCGTTAATAATCCCAAATCTCTTACCAACCCCCTCGTTCATCCACTTGGAGCGATTGTAGGCATGGGGTGCAGTGCGTCTTTTGTTTCGGACAACGGGCTTATCGTTACAAACCACCACTGCGTATACAGATCATTACAAACCCACTCCTCACCTGAATGCAATATATACGAAAATGGTTTTCTCGCAAGAAATATTTCAGAAGAACTCCCCGCTGAAACAGGCAAAAAGGTTTCTGTGACAAAAGAAATTATTGATGTTACCAGCATTGTCCGAAAAAATATCGCTAAGATCAAGGACCCACTGTCTCGCTATAAAGCTATCGAAGACAGGATCAAAGCCCTTATCGCCGAACACGAAGCCCCAAGTAAAGGTATTCGCTGCTCCGTAAAAGAATTCTTTGAAGGACAATCCTATTACCTCATCAAAAAACTTGAACTTAAAGACATACGTCTGGTCTACGCACCACCACTTGCCATTGGATGTTACGGCGGAGATATTGACAACTGGAACTGGCCAAGACACACCGGAGATGTTGCCTTTTACCGTGCTTACGTTGCGCCCGATGGTTCTGTTGCCGAATACTCTCCAGACAACGTGCCTTATAAACCTATGCATTACCTACGCATAGCAACCGAGCCTTTAAAAGAAAATGACTTTGTAATGGTCGCCGGATACCCGGGTAGAACACAACGCTGGTGGACCGCCGAACAGGTCGAATTCGCATACTGGGAAAACAACCCCAACCGCATTAAAATCCTTACCGAAAAAGAAGCTATCTTTAAAAAACTTGCCAAACAAAGCGATGAACTGGGCATTAAAGTGACACCGTCAATAAAAGGCGTCCTGAACTCACTTAAGTACCTGCAATCGCTTCAGGAAAACTTCAAAAGCTATGGACTGCTGAACAAAAAAGTAACCCAGCAGCAAAAGTTGGTCGCTTGGGTTAATGAGGATATGTCACGGAAAACTAAGTGGGGAGATGTTCTCGACGAGATTGCGGCACTCCAGCACCAGCGGCAGCGAACAGCCTACAGCAACTCCCTGATCACCGGCTTGCGACGTTCGGTCACTGTCATTAACTCGGCGCACACCATCGTATGTATGGCCCGGCAACGCCCGAAACCAGACAACGAAAGGGACCCTTCTTACCAGCAGCGTAACTGGATTCGCAGCATACAGTCACTTCAGCAAGCACAAACATCATATGACCCGAAAATCGATAAAGCCATCCTCAGCTATTACCTTCAAAAGATCGCCGAACTGCCAAGTGATCAAGGCACGCCCATTCTGAATCTATTTAGCGAAAAATTGGCCAATGACACCACAAAAATTGACTCTTTTGTAAATAGTCTTTTCAACGAGAAATTAACAGTTAATAACACCAATATTCGCGTCGAACTTTTCAAAAACGCTGACACAAAACAACTCAGGCAATCAACCGATCCGGCTATCCAACTTGCTCTTCGAATCAGGCCTTTGACTAAATCACTTGAAGACGAAAACAAAATACATCAGGGAAAGATGGCCCTCTTAAAACCTAAATATATGCAAGCAATGCAAGCTTTCTACGCCACCCCCATTGCACCCGACGCCAACGGCTCACTTCGCGTAACATATGGAACTGTGAAAGGTTACAGACCCACTCCCAACGCTAAAAAATACAGACCATTTACAACTCTTTCCGGCGTTCTCAGAAAAAACACAGGCATCAAACCATTCAACGCTCCAAAAGAACTCGTTGAAGCGGCAAAAACTACCGGCCCGGATTCACCGTTTTACTACGATCAATTGGGTGATATCCCGGTAAACTTCCTCTCCGACGTTGACACAACCGGCGGCAACTCAGGTTCGGCAACACTCAATCGAAAAGGTGAACTTGTCGGACTACTCTTCGACGGAAACTCCGAATCACTTGCAAGCGACATGATATTCATGCCCAAAATCACAAGATCAATACACGCAGACATCCGATACATACTCTGGTTCATGAAAAATGTCGACCATGCAGACAATCTGCTTAATGAAATGAACGTAAAATAATTCTACTACAATACAGTTCAACTTGTGCTATTTAGACAGGATGTCGTGGGGTACAAATATTAATTTCCCATAAGTTTTTTTAAAAATTTAGAGATAAATAGCGTTCAGACGAACATCATTGCAAGTTTTATTGTGATATGATAGTTTTTTTGCACTACGAAACAGAGATTATGGCTCACATTGGTCGGTTGTATTGCTTATTGCATTTACAAAGATATATACGCCGGAGTAAAATAGTCCCATTTGCTGACAATCCCCACATCCGACCCTGCCCTCAGGCACTGCATCCCTAACCAGGAATAAAGACATTAGTGAAGTTGGTATAAAAAGAAAAACCCTCATTTCCATAACAGAAACGAGGGTTTTAAGATGGGCAGAACTGGACTTGAACCAGCGACACATGGATTTTCAATCCTTACCCCCTAAAATAAGCACTCCTAACTACTTGTAAATAAACAACTTATGAACACTAATTTGACAGAAAAACAGCAATTAGACAATAATTAAACTGAGTTGGTAGTCAGTAGTGGCTCAGATATAAGTGGTTGGTGAAACAAAAGGGACGCATTTGGGACGCATGGGAGAAAGTAAAATTATTTCTTTTAGAATTTTCAGAATCGGACAGTGGAAATGGTTGTGAATAGTTCCTTCTAACCTTTCTTATCAATATCTGGTTAAATGAAATCTTTCGCAACTTTTGCAATCTCCCCAGCACTGTCCACTAAAATTCCAACCTTGTAATCAAAAAACGATTTCTCTGCTTCAATGAGCAAAATACACGAGTCTTTGCCAACCTCTTTCTGCGATGAACCGGTACTTTGCTGCGTTGATAAAACAGGAAGAGTCTTACCGGCTATATTGACCGTTCCAATAGTGCGGGAATTACCCTCATACCTTAATTTAAGGGGAAACACACCGACTATTTTTATGACCACTCCATTACCAATCTTTCTCGTCACATACGTGGCAAGATCTATAGTTATTTTTTTGGCTGGAAATTTATTGCCATTCATTGCAGCATATCCTTTAATGTATAAATTCTTTTCATGATTTCCCGCATTTTCAACACCTATTCAAATAAGCAAAAACTTTTTGCCTATCACAATTAAACGCAAAACGCCTTCTCATATAAAGGCGTATGCCGTGGCGAAATCTTTATGAGAAAAAACATTATTTTTTGAAAATTTATAAAAAACCGGTAATAGTCAGGCACCTTCGAACTGAATTTCGGTTTTTTACATGTCAATTCCACAAAACTATTTTAAAATCAGAAAAAAACTAACCTTAAAATATTATTTTATTGCAAAAAAAGATAATACAGTATAATGAGTTTTAAAGAATGTAACGTCACATGAGAATTTGGAAGCTGGAGATAGCTTAGTGGTTAATATTCCTGAGATTTCAGCCGGGTGCGAAACGTCAGAAAATATGGCATCTGCAACGATGATATTTGCTGATTACGGGAGTTTTATACGCTCTGTTATTAATACTCGAGTTAAAGATGTGCATCTCAGGAATGACGTTTACCATGATTTTTTTTTGTCACTTGTAAGGAACCCCATACCCGACAATATTTCAAATATCAAAAGCTATCTTTATAAAGCGATTTGCAACGACATTTGCGATTCTATAAGAAAGCTGAAATGTTACGACAGACATATACAGAAACATGGCCAGAGAAAAGGAATTTACCTTTCTGAACCCCCTGCCGATGAAAGACTCACAATATCGGACGAGGCATGCAGAATGTTCGAAATCATTGAAACAAACTTGACATACGGCGAAGCAAATGTGATCAAACTGAAATACCAGAAGGAACTCAATAACAATGAAATCGCCGAAAGCTTGAATATTGGAGGCCCAAGTGTGAGCACGTATTTTTCTACAGGACTAAAAAAACTTCGAAAAATAATTAATAATGAGGAGCGAGAATAATTATGATAACCAGCAACACTCATTCAGAATGCCTTAAATGCGTTCCTTACTTCTACGACTACGTTTTTGGAGAAAATGACGCTATTCCTGAATCTGCACTGAAACACATCTCTGATTGCAAGGATTGCCAAATTGAGATTGACAATCTTAAAAGGGAACTACAAACTTTCGAAAGTTCTGCCGACCAGAACATCGAAGCGGCCAGGCTTTGCAACCTGGAGCTTCATTTTGCTTATATTGGGAAAAATGTCGGTTGTTGTCAGGCGAAAGCTTTCATCGCGCCGATGTCAATAGACAAATTCAACGTTAATATTCCAACCCCAATAACTGTTCACTTCAATCACTGCCCGGCTTGTTCGGCAGATTTGAAAATGGTTCGAGATATTGCCTTACCCGAAGAAACTTTATTCAAGGTTGGGCAGGTTCTTGCCCCGTTTTCTTCGAGTGACCCTCATGAAACCGAAGACATCACCGATGCCGTCAGTGGCATTGACTTGAAAGAATCGGACCGAGAGAAACTGGCTGCAATTGCCATGCGACCGGAGTCCGGGATAAAAACCCTCTTTACCTTGAAAGAAGAAACCTCCGAACAAACTGAACGAATCTCGGAATACCCATATTCGGAATATCCATATGAAGACTGGCAGATCGATGTTAAGGTATTAAATCATAACCACGAAAGTGTCAGCAACTATGATGTACAAAAGCGATGCAAGAAAACTAATGCTCAAATTTTCAGTTCCAGCCTGTTGCGTTTTATCAAACCGCTTGTTGCTGCGGCAGCGGTTATCGCTGTGGTATTTTTGATGTTTAATGGCTCGAACGTAAGTGCCGGAATCGGTAAAGTTTACGATGCTCTTGAGCAGGTCAAAAACGTTTGTATCAAGTCTATCAATTCCGCTGAC
>JAIPFN010000171.1 GCA_021736615.1 Phycisphaerae bacterium
GCTATGGTCGAATACCGTGCTTACATTAAGAGCCACGCGATGGTTTACTGGTTTGTTTTCCGGGTTGAAAAAGATAAGTTTGATGAGTTCAAGCCGCAGTATGACTCAATAATTAACAGTTTTAAAGTTGATGCTTCGCCGGTAAGTTCCAATAAAGCAAAGGCTGAACAGTTGGCCGCCGAAGGCTGGAAGCTTTGGGGGCAGCGCAAACTTGCCGATGCTGAGGCGAAGTTCAAAGAGGCTATCGCCGCAGACGCAAGTTGTGAGAATGCTTACCAGGGACTTGGCTGGGCTCAGTTTAACCAGGGCAAAAATAACAATGCAAAGGATTCGTTCGAAAGGTGCATAAAGCTTAATGCCGAAAACTCTGCTGCACTAAACGGGCTTGGCTGGATCGCTCATGGAGACGGCAAAACAGACGAAGCTGTCCAGTGGTGGGAAAAAGCGGTCAAGGCTCAACCGGGGGCGACCGCTTCGCTTAGCGGGCTTTGCAAGGTTTATATGGAAAAGAAAGACTACGAAAAGGCGATCAAGTATTATAAAATGTGGTTGAAGGTTGAGCCGAATAATCAGCAGGCAAAGGATGGTCTGGAAAATGCTAAAGGACTCTTAGGTCGCGAAAACACGAACTAAATGAACAACCATAAAACAACAACAAATTCGACAAACCAGATTCGGTGGGTGATATTGCTGCTTGCGATAGCAGTGATATTGCCTACCGTCTGTTTGCTGTTTTTCATGACACAGGCGGTCAAGAATGAGCGATTGGCAGTGCGCCAAAAGCTTGTGGATACCTACTCAAAGCCTGCTGAAACATTCTTTATTGACATGCCAAACGACCACATCAAGGAAATCACATCGTATGTATCAGGATTCAGTTCCTTAAGGAATTCATACTGGAAAACACCGATTTTCAGTCTGCATGAATCCATTCCAGCAACTTTTATTTACGACTCGAACGACATACTTATCTGGCCGGTAGTAAATGAAGTCGAAATGCCCGAACCGAACCACGATCTTTTCAGCGAGGCCTATGAATGGGAGTTTGAAAAAGGAAATATTCTCAAGGCTTGTCAAGCCTACGAAAAAATCTCCAAGGAAACTGACGACGATTACACCAGGATTATTGCAGACCTTGCAACAGCAAGATGTCTGGCCAAATCGGGCAAAATTGACAAAGCCATCCATCTTGCCTTTGGATTGATGACCAATACTATGAAACCTGACATCGATAAACAAATTTGTGCCGAACTCAATCAACAGGCAAGGGTTCTTTATGCTGAACTTATGCTTAAAACCCAGGAAGAAAAATATGCGAAAAAAATCATAAGATGCATGTCGCAAATGTACTTTTCATTACAAAATCCTAAAACCGGTGAGGAATATTTAACCCGGCCGTCTTTGCAATCACAAATCTGGGCACTTGAAAAAATCATAGAACTTGCTAAGCAGTCTAATATCGAATCAGTCATATCAGCCATTGACAATGCGGAAAAAGAATTATCAAATTTTAAAAATGCCCTTGCAATATATGAATCTATACCTGAAACGAATATCTTCGGTTTCTGGCAGGAGGGAACCGTTAAAACCCTCAATGCCGAAAAAGGCATATATGGAACATACATAACTGCCGGTGAAAGAAAAGCTCTTTGCATTGTCAATGTTAACTTCTTTGAATCGCTTGCCAAAGAATATCAATCGGAATACGACACTACATTTTGCCGGGTGCTTGACGATTCAGGAAGACTAATTGCCGGAAGGAAATGGGAACATGCCGGCCCGGCGAATTCAATAGGTCAGTTGTTTTCAACTTTTCAGCCGGGGCAGTATTTCCCGGGATGGAAAGTTGAACTGTATTTCGAAGACGGCGTTTTTGGCAATGCTGCTAAACGGACGAAACTTGTTTATGGGTGGACAGCGGCGCTGGTTATTGGTTTGATGATTATCATTTGCGGATTTGCGGTTAAGTCAGTATTGCGGCAGGCTCAGGTTAACCGCCTTAAGAATGACTTCATCGCAACCGTCACTCATGAACTTAAAACTCCGCTTGCTTCTATGCGTGTTCTGGTCGATACTTTGCTTGAAGGCAGCTATAACGACCAAAGACAGGCTGTTGAGTATCTGCAAATGATTTCCAGGGAGAATAAACGGCTTACCGGGCTTATCGACAATTTCCTTACATTCTCACGTATGGAACGCAATAAACAGGCTTTTGACATCATCGACTGCCCTGCCGAAAACATTGTCAATGATGCCGCCGCTGCGGTTAAAACTAAATTTAGTGAAAAAAATTGCAGATTTTCTGTAACGATCGGCGATGATCTCGCGTCTATACTTGCAGACAAGGACGCTATGGTCACCGTACTGGTCAACCTGCTCGACAACGCCTGCAAATACAGCGGCGACGAGAAAGAAATCGAGTTATCGGTTTATAACGAAAACGAAAACGTATGTTTTACGATCAAAGATAACGGAATTGGCATGAGCCCGAAAGTACAAAAGAAAATATTTGAACGCTTCTACCAGGCCGACAGCAAACTTTCACGCACCGCCGAAGGCTGCGGACTCGGACTGTCTATCGTCAAATTTATAGTCGACGCACACAATGGAACTATAAATATCGAAAGCGAGCCAGGCAAAGGAAGCACCTTCAAAATATGGATACCAAAATAATGAAAAAATATTTATACGTGTGGCTGCTGCCGTTTGTCTGGGGAGCATGCTCTTTGCTTTCGCTGCAATTTCCCGGCGATGAATACGCCTTATATGCTATATCGTCGATGGCTGGCACATGGATTGCTTTTGTAATAAATCTCCAGGGGCACCCCAACGATGCGGTCTTTTGGCTGTCAATAACGATCACTGGAATGAGCGTTATGGCACTCCTGGGACTGTGGTTAAAGTTTATAAAATTAAAACCGTGGGTTTGGCTTTGCATATACATCATCGCGGCCATAATTATTTGTATTACTACTATATTCAGCTACCCGTCACTTGAAAAAGCCCTGAGCAAAAACGGTTCATACTGGGCATATATTTTCAGTTCGCTCAACATGGCAATGTACGCATCAGTAATTTTAGGCAGCATAGCAGCAGGAATCAAAAAGACAGCAAATAAAATATCTGCTAAAAAAGAAATTGAATAAACATCATTGCCGTAAATTTACAATCAATTTAAAGGGCAAAAAAATGAATCTCACTGATTTCAAAAAAGGAAATATAACAACTGCTAAGAAAATCGGCTTTAAGTATACCGCCATCGGTTGCGCCTCATTTGCGGTTATTGTCCTGTTGCTTGGAGCAATAAAAGCATACCATAGCACTACGGGTATTGCCGTCGCAATGGGAACAATGTCGGGCATGGTAATACTGGCATCGAAAGAAGCCTACAGAGCCGGAATGGAAGACAAAGACAAGAGCTAATAACCATGGAAACAATCCTGATAATCGAAGATGACTCGACAATGCTTCGGGGCCTCAAGGATAACTTTGAGTTTAAGGGGTATACTGTTATTACCGCTAGCGACGGCGAGGCGGGTTTAAATGCCGCCCTGGACAGTCACTGCGATCTTATTGTGCTTGACATTATGCTGCCGAAGATCAACGGCTATGAGATTTGCCGACTTGTCCGTGAAAGACAGATCGAAACACCTATAATCATGCTTACTGCAAAGGGGCAGGAATCTGACATTGTCCTCGGCCTCAACCTCGGTGCCGACGATTATATGACCAAGCCTTTCAGTATCAAGGAACTGCTAGCCAGGGCAAACGCCTTTTTACGCCGCGGCCGCCAACAGCAAACCGACACCTACGAGTTCGGAAAGTTCAAACTCGATATAAATTCAAGAACATTCACTAAAGACGCCAGCGAGATAAAACTTTCCCCGAAAGAGTTTTCCCTGCTGGAATATTTCCTGAAACGCCAGTCGCGGGCACTGACCCGTGACGACATCCTCAACGAAGTATGGGGGTACAACTGCTTTGTGACCGGCAGAACAGTAGACCGCTTCGTCAACAGCCTTCGCAACAAGATTGAAGACGAACCTAAACGCCCGCTATATATCAAAACAGTCCGCCAGATCGGCTACAAATTCGAGAATCCCGCCTAAAAACCGACAAAACAACTTCGGTATGGCAATTACTTTCTAGCTCCCAAAAAACCGCGATAATAACCGTTAAATGCACTTATAAGAGGACATAACGGACATGTAAAAATTAACGACTTCAAACCGGTACTAAACGGTATACAAATGGTACAATTTTCAAGGAGTTAACCGTACAGGCCACCGGAAAACGCTCATCACTACATCGCCTCTAACTCCCATGGTTTTCTGTGGCCAATTACGAGCATCTTGTTGGCCTTGTCGTCATTGGTGAAACGCTCGGTCTTTGGATCCCAGTTTAATTTCTTGCCCCGCTGGATCGCTATATGCGCAAGCTGCCCCACCGAACATGTGCGATGGCCGACCTCGGCGTCTGCCATCGTATTGCAAGTGTTCTTTATCGCGTAAATAAAATCATCTTTTTCCGGCCGCTGCGGCAAACGTATATCGGTATCTTTAAACTTTGTATGCAAGACAGCCCTGTCGTGCGCCAAAATGCCTCCCTTGGTCAGCCAGTTTGCGTGAATCCACCCTTCATCGCCTTCTACCCGCAGATAGGGTGACTTAAGAACGTAATCCAGCACTACCCCGTTTGCATATTTATACTGCGCCTTGAAACTGGTCAGTACATTCCAAAGCCCGGAACCGGGCTGCGGGTACTTTCCTGTTGCTTCGACCGACACCGGACCGGTGCGTTCTGTTCCGTTGAGCAATTGTGCAACGTCGAGCAAATGGGTTCCCCAGTTGGTTATCATCCCTTCGCACGTATCGCGGCATCGCATCCATCCCGGGCGTCCATAGCTCTGGCGAGGGTGCACCCGGTCGAGGGTATAAGGTTTCATCGGCGCAGGTCCGACCCACATTTCATAATCCAGTTCCTCCGGCACGTCCATCGGCGCAGGATCGCCGCCGGCCTTATCGCCTGCCGGAACTCCGACCTCGATGCGTTTGATATTACCCAGGTAACCGTTGATGACAAGCTCCGATGTCAGGTGCATATACATAGCCGAGCGGCACTCACTGTCGGTTCGGAAAACCACACCGTGTTTCTTCGCGGCATCGGCGAGGGTTCGGCCTTCGTTAATCGAAAGGGTTAACGGTTTTTCGCAGCAGACATGTTTGCCCTTGCGAACCGCCGCCAGCGATATAGGCACATGCCATTGATCCGACGTCGAGTTCATCACAGCGTCAATATCACCGCGTCCGACGACTTCACGCCAGTCGCCATAAGCCTTGCAGTCGGTGTTCTTGTAGAATTTATCGACTTTTTCTTTGGCCTTGCCCAGCCGCCATTTGTCAACATCGCAAACCGCGACGACCCGGCAATCTTCAGAGTTCAGAAACGGGTTAGTATTGGCATATATTGCCTGACGCCCCATTCCGATCATACCGACATTGATGCGGTTTGACGGAGCGTTTTTGCCAAAGACTGTAGATGGGACAATACTGGGAAAGCTTATTGCCAGACCGGCCGCTCCGGCTGCTTTTAACATCCCTCTTCGTGTGATTTTTTTGGTACCTTTATTACTCATTTTTTTACCGCCGATTCTTTAGTTAACTTTTCGTTAATTTCACGCCATGCCTTCATCGAGTTTGCAAGATTTTGTTTCGGATCGCCCTTGATCGCATACCCCTGGAGGCCTATCGGGCCTTTGTATCCGATGTCTTTAAGATACTTTAAAAGGTTGTAATTGTCAAACGTGCCTTTATCGAGGGTCTGGATAAGTTTGTCCCAGCCCATCTTTTTTGTATCGCCTGTTTCTCCGCCATTCGTGGTTACGACAAAAAGATAGGGCAATGATTCTTTAAGGATCGCCCGGTAATCGACATCTCCGTCAACTTTTAACCAGTGGCAGACATTGAAAGAAACCCCGACATTTCTGCGGTTTACTTTACGCGCGATTCTCAAAATGTCGGCGAAAGATTCCGAGTAGTTGCCAACGTGAGCATAAAGGACGATCTTAAGGCCGGATTCATGGGCGGCATCGGCAATGTCGCGGATTATTTTAACCGCGGCCGCGTCGCCCTGCTCTGAAGCGTGTTTGTATTTCTTGCTCGTCAGGTACAGCCAAATCATTGTGTCGGTACCTTTAAGCTGCTTAATAGCGTCTTTCAGATTCGGGTCGTATTGCTTAGCGGGTTCGTCGGCGTCGATGTTTACGCCGAGATAAGTGATGAAGAGCTTAAGACCGGCATTTTCAAAAATCTTGACGGTTTCCATTATATCTTTTGTGCCGTGATAACTCATGCCATCATAGCCGAGTTCTTTCAAAGTCTCTGCGCGAACTTGCGTTTGTGTATATTCGCCTTTCATCATATAGTTGTCGAATGCGAACATGTCAAATGCAGCGGGGGGCTTTTCGCCTGCAAAAGCAGCAGCGGCAATTGAAATCATACAAAGCATTGAAAGCAGAATAATGTTATGCGCCTTCCTTGCCATTCTGTATCCATTGTTCATTGGCTTTACTCCGTATCTGAAAGATTTAGATGTCAATCGCCCGGTTCGTGGAGGTTTGGTGTGTCCGGATAGATTGGCCTTACCTTGTCATTTGCTCTGCCGAGCGTCTTCGGTGCGGGCGGGCATTTGTCCAGAACTGCCTGGAGCATTTTGCGCGATTTCGCTGCGTCTGTGCCCTGCCGGGCTTTTTCGATTACATTTTCTTCCTTAAGGTCAACGGGGACGTTATACAGGCGTCCGTCATTGTAAAGTTTGAATTTTGCGTCGCGGGCAAACTGGCCGACCTTGAAATTTCTTCCCCAGTACGGATTGTAATGGTTTAGCGCCCACTTGCGGGGGTTGCCTTTTTCGCCTTTGAGCCTTGGTAGAAAACTACGGCCGTCAATTGGGTCACCAGCACCGAGTTTGATCCCAGCAACACCGGCTAGCGTAGCATAGAAGTCGGTAAAATCAATCGGATCGTTAAGCACTGCGCCCTTTGGTGTGTGGCCCTTCCAGTAAGCGACAAACGGGACATGTGTTCCCATATCCTTCAAATCACCCTTGCCCCCCTTGATGTCCTGACCGTTCCACCTGGATGTGATCCTTACATTGGTTCCATTGTCGGCGGTAAACAGAATAATCGTATTGTCAAGCTGACCAACTTCGTCGACCTTTTTTATTATCTTGCCGATGATCTTGTCCATGTATGCGACCATCGCGACGAAATTCTTTTTCTGCTCGTCAGCTTTATTACCTGCCCCTTTTCCCTTTACCTTTGGCTTTGGAACGTATGGACCTTCGATACTGTCCGGGGTCGGCAAAAACGGGTCGTGAACGAGCACCATCGGGTAATACACGAAAAATGGTTCGTTCTTTTTCCGCTCGATAAAATCGCACAGGTAATCGGAGATAATATCCGGGCCGTATTTACCCTTGTTGTCGGCCGGAGTAGTGATCTTTCCGTTTGTCTCAAGGCACGGATCCCAGAACCGTTCGCCGCCGGCGCCCTTGGTCTTTGTCAGTTGCCACAGGCAATGTTCGTCAAAACCAAATTTACGCGGTCGCATGTTATCATAGCAATCCGTAAATTCCTTTGCATTGTAAAGACCGTTAAGCTGCCATTTACCGCCGATAGCAGTCGCATACCCGGCCTGTTTCATCAGATTTCCAAAGGTCTTTTCTTTTGGGTCAAGACGGCCAAAATGCGTAAAGTTGCGAAAGTTGTACTTGCCGGTCATCATCTTAACCCGGCTCGGCGTGCAGATAGGCGTCGAATAGCAGTGGGCAAAACGAATTCCGTCGGCGGCCATCTTGTCTATGTTCGGAGTTTTGTAGTCCACCGCCCCATAACAGCCAAACGCTTCCCAACTGACATCATCGGCCATGATCAGGATAACATTGGGCTTACCTGCCCCGGCCAGAGAAATTGACGAAACCATACATGTTATGAGCAGACTTATAAATAAAAGCTTTTTCATTTGAACCTTTCCGAATCTGACAGCATCATAATTTTAATCTCTGACGCAACTGAATGCCGGATTAATGCAAGAATTAATAAGATTAATCCATCGTTTTTAGCACCTATTACAAACTATTATAGTCTTATTTTGCAAATAATCAAGAAATATGCAGTAAACAGATTGTTATGCGGGAGATTATTTGCTGTCGATAGAAAGCCGTCAGCACGATTTATAGCAAGATTGCGGCGGTTTGCTTAAAAAAGGAAAGTCAGGGAGAGATTTGTCCGATATATTTGTGTTGACGGCAGGTGTCTGGGTTATTAGCCTGTTGAAAGCGTATTTTTGGCACTTTTCTACTAAAATTGATTTTATAAAGGAATTCAGATGTTTTTTAGTCCTCCTGGTGTTGCAAGCAGCAATAATATAGAACCTCGGGTCCAGGCAAATTATCAGCGTACCCGTGAGATGACAATCGATGATATGCTCCTGGAAAACCGGATCATCTTTATGATCGGTGAAATTTCGTATAGAATGGCGACAGAGGTTATCATGAAACTTCTCTACCTCGACAACCTCAAAAGAGGCGTCGACATCAGCCTTTACATCAACTCGCCCGGCGGAAGCGTCGACGATACGATGGCGATCTATGACACGATCCGGTTTATCAACTCGTCGGTTTCGACATACTGTATCGGCAAGGCACAATCCGGCGCGGCGATCATCCTGGCAGCGGGCACAGAAGGCAAACGCCACGCCCTGCCGCACGCAAAGATCATGCTCCATCAGCCATGGGGCGGAGTTACCGGACAGGCCTCCGACATCAAGATACAAGCCGAAGAGATCATAAAAGCAAAGAAAA
Organism: Phycisphaerae bacterium; assembly: GCA_021736615.1. Next base: position 8,863 of record JAIPFN010000171.1, read on the forward strand.
TGCTCAACGAAATACTCTCAAAACATACCGGGCTGACCCCCGAACAGATCGCCGAGGAAACCGAGCGTGACAAATATATGACCGCCGAAGAAGCTCTTAAATACGGCCTGATCGACGAAGTGCTCAAGGAAGAACCGGAAAACGCAAAGAAAAAAGGGAAATAGCGATTAGCTATTAGCAATCAGCGATCAGCGATTGGCTGGTCGAACCGCCTTCGGCGGGACTATTTTAATAAAAATCATACTTAGGAGTTTTTAGTAATATGGAAGTTAACCAGAGCCTGGTACCTATAGTCATTGAAAAAAGCGGACGCGGCGAACGCGCTTATGATATCTTTTCACGGCTTCTTAAAGACCGTATCATCTTTCTAGGCGGCGGCGTCGACGATTCAACCGCTAACCTGCTGATCGCCCAGTTGCTGTTTCTAAGCAATGAAGACAGCAAAAGCGATATTCATTTTTATATCAACTCACCGGGCGGGTCGGTCACGGCCGGGCTTGCCATCTACGACACGATGAAACACCTTCGCTGCGATGTTGCAACATATTGCGTCGGACAGGCCGCGAGCATGGGTGCGGTTCTCTTTGCCGGCGGAAGCGACAAAAAACGCTACATACTTCCCAACAGCAGGGTTCTTCTTCATCAGCCGCTTATCTCCGGTGTAATGCAGGGAACGGCGACGGACCTGGATATCGAAGCTAAGGAAATTCTGCGATTAAGAGAAAGACTCTACGCGATACTCTCGGCACACAGCGGCAAATCGGCTGAACAGATCGAAAAGGACTGTGACAGGAACTTGTGGCTCGAAGCCGAGGAAGCAGTAAAATACGGGCTAGCCGACAGCATTATGAAAAAAGCACCGGAATCAGACTGAAAATAGCGATTAGCGATTAGCTTTTTGAGCCGCCTTCGGCGGAATCTTTTAAATTATAGAAAACTGCACTGACAAGCTTAACAGTGCCATGCACATTATTGTGTCGGACATGGAAGGTTGACATGAATAATCGAGTATCAGCAATTATCATTGGGGGGGCACTGCTGGTTATGACAGGCTGCCAGCATCCGCAGAAGCAATCCAGCGCATGGACCAAGATCAGTCAACTCGAAGACGAGCGGATCTACCTTAAAAAAACGATAGAGGACCTCCACCAGGAGAACAAGCAGCTTAAAGAACAGTTTTCCAACCTCGCCAATCTCAAAGGCGACGTCCGTATCGAGTTGCTGACAAACCTTGAACGGATCGCTATCGACAATCGAAGCGGGTTCTTCGACAAAGACGACGACGGCACGGAAGAAACTCTCATCACATATATCAAGACTTATGACGACGCCGGCGATGTGGTCAAAGCGGCCGGCGATGTTAATTTGCAGCTTTGGGATCTGTCCAAAAAAGGCGAAGAGGCACTTCTGGGCGAATGGAACGTCACGGCGAAGGAGCTTAAGCTGCTTTGGATGGGGATGATGATGACCGATTACTACAGACTCTCATACAATGTCGCAAGCAAACTCGACGATAAACAAAAAGAGCTGACCATCAAAGTAAAATTCACAGACTACCTGACAGGCAAGGTATTCACGGAACAAAAGGTTGTTAAAAGAAGCCTTTAGTCCGCCATAGGCGGATTTCGCTTCGCTCAACGGCAATTATTTATCGCTTGCAATCTAGCGTTTTTTCTGTATTATCTCTGGATGCAGAAATTCACTGATAAAATTATTTGCGGAGATTGTATCGAGCTTCTTGGCTCGGTTGAAGAGCCTTTTATTGACCTGGTTTTTGCCGACCCCCCTTTTAATATCGGGTATAACTACGATAAGTACAAAGATAAGCTTGAGAGCAAGAACTTTGTTGCCTGGACGAGGGACTGGATGGATGCGTGTGTCAATGCTCTCAAACCCAATGGCTCGTTCTATATCGCTATCGGGGCCGAATATGCCGCCAATGTGAGGATCATCGGCGAAGAACTTGGGATGGAGCTTCGCAACTGGATCATCTGGCACTATACGTTCGGCCAGCAGACAAAGACGAAATTCGCCCGTGCACATACGCATATCTTCTATTTCGTCAAGGATAAGGACAATTTTACGTTTAACGACCATGCCGTCCGGGTGCCTTCCGACAGACAGCTGATATATAACGACAAGCGTTCTAACCCGAAAGGCAAAATGCCGGACGATGTTTGGAATACTTATTCGAGGGTTTGCGGTACGTTCGGCGAGCGGGAGAAATGGCACCCCTGTCAGATGCCTGAAAGCCTCTTGACGAGAATTATCGCGGTAAGCTCAAATGAGGGTGAACTGGTGCTTGACCCGTTTAACGGGTCCGGGACGACGGCGGCGGCGGCACTGCAGCTTGGGCGGAAGTACTGCGGCATCGACATCTCGAAAAACTATGTAGACAACACGCGAACAAGGCTGAGAAATCTGAAAAATGAGATAAGTAAAAAGGACAATTCTTCCGATCTATTCAATACGAGGGAGACTCTCAATGCCAGGGAGACTCTCGAGATAAAGCGGCTTTTTATCGATATGGCGATACCGGTAAAAGAGATAAACGCCAGCAAAAAACTGCTCGGTCTGTTTACCCAGCAATTCGGACTCAGAATGAACAACGGCAAGGGTTACGACGAAAAGGATATTGCCGCGGCGTTGCTGGAATTTACTGCTTATGATCAGAAGGCAAGGGGTAAAAATTAAACGCGGATTTTGGGGGTGTTTTTACCATGAAGAGCATGAAGAGCATGAAGAGCATGAAGGAAAATAAAAGATTAAAATTTGGACACCAGCTTTAGCGGATGCTTTTTTATTGGCGGGCTGGAAGCTCCTGCTACGGGACTAGAAATCCGAAATTCAAAATGACTAAAACAAAAAGCAACTTAAAAGGAAAAATATGCTGGTCCTTATTGCTTACAGCTATAGGCTGGTCAAAGTCCCTTTGGCTGGTTTTCAGCAAACCTGTTTTACCAATTGAAAATCTTGGAGAACTCATGAATGTCATGGAACGTTGGTTTAACGGCATTGGTAAGCGTTTTCCAATTTTCATGACTTTGAATTTCGTAGCTATCGTTTTGGGTGTTTTTGAACTTGCTGTCAAAGGTTACAGCCGCAAGGTG
>JAIPFN010000172.1 GCA_021736615.1 Phycisphaerae bacterium
GAATTCTTCGGCATCAGCATGGTAGAAGCAATCGCCAGCGGCGCATACCCCGTCCTGCCGAACCGACTGTCATACCCGGAAATAACCGCCGACATCGAAAAGCTCCAGCCCGACGAATTCCTATACGACGGCAGCGTAGACTCACTAACAGCAAAACTAAAAAAACTCGCAACCCGCCAAAAACAAAACAACCTATGGCAAAACGCCCCAAAAAGAGGTATAATAGGAATGCAAAAGCACAACTGGCAAAAAAGAGCAAAAGAAATGGACAAAGTGATAACTCAGTAATAACTACTTCATGATCTTCATGTCCTTCATGGTTAACAATACACTTACAATAGAGTTTGATTTTTAATATGAATACAAAACCAGAACTACTGGCCCCGGCAGGCAGCCTCGAAAAACTCAAATGGGCCGTCGCCTACGGTGCAGACGCCGTATACTTCGGCAGCGAATTCGGTTCGCTAAGAAGCTTCGCAGGAAACTTCACATTCGAAGATGCCGAAGAAGGCCTAAACTACCTCCACGCCCGCAACAAAAAAGGCTACGTCGCACTGAATATCTACCCGTTCTCCGACGAATACGACAAACTAACCGAAACCGCCAAAACCCTCGACAACCTCGGAGCAGACGCATTCATAATCGCCGACCTCGGCGTCCTTAACGAGCTAAAAAAACTAAACCTAAACGCCGACCTCCACATATCCACACAGGCCAATACAACCAGCTGGCAAACAATAATGGCCTACAAAGAACTCGGAGCAAAACGCGTAAACCTCGCCCGCGAACTGTCCATAGACCAGATAAAACAAATCCAACAGCATGTCTCCGGCCAGATCGAAACCGAAGTCTTCATCCACGGAGCCGTCTGCTTTTCCTATTCCGGCAGATGCGCGATAAGCGACTACATGACCGGCTACCGCGCAAACCGCGGCGAATGCAAACACCCCTGCCGCTGGCAGTACGCCCTCGTCGAAGAAAAACGCCCCAACGAAACCTACCCCGTATTCGAAGACCAGCGCGGTCTCTACTTCTTCAACAACAAGGACCTCGCCCTGTTCCCATTCGTACCCGACCTCGCCGCCGCCGGCGTAAACTCAATAAAAATCGAGGGCCGAATGAAAGCAATCCACTACATAGCATCGACAGTAGCTTTCTACCGCCAGGTCCTCGACGGCAAAACCTTCACCGTACAACAGGGCCTGGGCCTCCTGGGCAGAATCCCAAACCGAGGCTACTCAACCGGCTTCATGAAAGGCAGCATCACCCCGGACGACTACTCCTCCGGAGAGAGCCTGTCCAAAGCAGAATCCCTGTTCGTAGGAAACGCCCTGGCCGAAAAACGCGACGGCAAAACTCAGATCGAAGTAAGAAACAAAATTAAAGCAGGCGACAAACTAGAAGTCCTCAAACCAGACGGCAGCCTCACAGAGATAACAATGCCAACCCCCCTGCCGACAATAGGCGGCAAACTGGAAGAAGAAGTAAACAACTCAAGATTCATACTAATAGACGAGGACCTGCCGGAATATTCGATATTGCGAAGAGTTTTGTAATACAGACTTGCGGAACATTTACATCTTATGTCACATTTATCTAACATTAAAAAACTATTGGATCCCGGCCATAGTCCGGCGCCTCTTCTGGGCTGCACTTTCTTTTTCAGTGCTGCCCATGGAGGATTCTTTCCGCTTGCTTTGCCTTTTGTTATAGTACTGCTGGGCGGGTCGGAGAAGGATGTCGGTTTATGCATAGGGCTGGGGACGGTGGCTTACATTATCTCTTGTATGACCGTGGCGAAGCACCTTGACAAATACTGCCCCAAGCGGACGCTTCAATTCAGTTCGCTGTCTATTGCTTTGTGTGTGATGGCGATATTTGCCGTTTGCAGATTTTTCACAGCCGGGAAACTGACGCTGAATCCGATAGCTGTCCTTACGATTATCAACATCATGATCGGGCTGATACTTGCGATGTTCTGGCCGCCGATGATGGGGTGGCTTTCTGTCGGGCATGAGGGCCATGCCCTTTCGCGACGGCTGGGGCTGTTTAATATAACCTGGTCAATGGCACTTGTAATAAGCCCGCTCATTGCCGGGTATATAATCGAGGTCGACCCCGTAAAGGCAATACTGGTAACAGGTCTTTTAATATTTGCCGGTTTTTCTTCCGTCAGTACTGCAGCTGCGCCGAATAAAGAAGTATCCCCACAAAACACGTCTGCACCTGAACCGCCCAAAGCAATTCATCCGTTGAACACCGCGTATATATTCATGTCACGGCTGGGACTGCTGACCGGGTGCATTACCATAGCACTTTTCAAGACCCAGTTTGCGCTTCTTTTTACCGAAAACCTTAAATTTTCAAAGGAACAGTTCGGAATCGCAACGATGATACTTTGTTTTGCGAATTTTGTCGGATTTTATCTTACCGGCAAAACCAGGGCATGGCACCATAAACTTATTCCGCTGGTGACGGCGCAACTTGTAACGGCGGCGGCAATGCTTATTATCCTTTACTGTAAATCGCTTGGCTGGCTTATGGCAGCTGCGGTACTGATCGGCGCCGGACAAAGCTTTATATACGCCTCGCACCAGTATTACGGCGTTTCCGGCAAAACAAACAGGTCGGGGTCGATGGCCGTCCATGAGCTGATAATCGGTGCAGGATACGCATCCGGGGCAATCGCAGGCGGATACCTGGCAGAATATCTTACAAGGTACTGGCCGTACTGGTTCGGACTTATTACACTATTGGCAGCGGTCGGAATTGAAATGCTGATTTATATTTTGAATACGAAAACTATTGCAGGGAAGAAAACATGATAGATTTAAGAAGCGATACGGTAACAGAGCCTTGTGAAAAAATGCGTCTGGCAATGGCCGAAGCCCCCGTAGGCGACGACGTACTCGGCGCAGACCCCACCGTCAAACAACTCGAAGAATATACCGCCGAACTCCTCGGCAAAGAAGCAGCCGTCTTCATGCCCTCCGGCACAATGACCAACCAGGTAGCCATCCGCCTCCACACCGCCCCCGGCGACGAGATCGTAATGGAAGAAAACTCGCATACCTACTACTACGAATCCGGGGGCCCCGCCGCCCTGTCCGGCGTTATGTGCAGACTAATAGCAGGCGACCGCGGCTTATTCACATCTGACCAGCTAACCGCCGCACTGCGCCCGGCCAATATACACTTCCCGACAACAAAGCTGCTCGTACTGGAAAACACCCACAACCGGGGCGGCGGCAAGGTCTGGCCGATAGACCAACTCAAATCCGTCCACGACACCGCCCGCAATGCCGGCCTGCGAACCCACCTCGACGGAGCAAGACTGTGGAATGCATCGGCTGCAACCGGAATACCGGAATCCGAGTACGCAAAATACTTCGACACCATAAGCGTATGTTTCTCCAAGGGCCTGGGCGCACCCGTCGGCTCGGCACTAGCCGGTTCCGCCGAAATGATCGACCGGGCCCGCCGTTTCCGAAAAATGTTCGGGGGCGGCATGCGTCAATCCCGGATAATAGCAGCCGGAGCACTATACGCCCTGCAAAACAACCGCCCCAAGCTAAAGGAAGACCAAAAAAACGCAAAACTCCTCGCCGAAGGCCTGACCGGACTAAAGGGAATAGAGATCGACCCGACCACCGTAGAGACAAACATAATATTCTTCAAAACAACCGCCCCCGCCGAGACGCTAATCGAAAAAATGAACCAAAAGGGAATTCTAATGCTAGCCCTCGGCGAAAACTCAATAAGAGCAGTAACAAACCTGATGGTAACAAAAGAAATGACAAACCAGGCAATAGAAACAATAAAACAAATATGCCAGTAAAAATAGCCTCCGCCGAAGGCGGCTTCAAAACCACTTAACCCCCTGTTCCCCGAACAGGGGGTAAGGGCCAAAGGTTGAGCAAAGCGAAATCCGCCAAAGGAGGACCCGCATAAACCAAACAAAAATAATCACCCCTCGCAATGCCGATCCACATAATCAATCCGGGCCTGTAGACTTTCCTGGTCATAGCAATATCTATCATCATATCCTTTGGCCCATATCTTCCCTTCGACTCCAAGCTTTTTCATTACATAGGATGTCCTGCGTTTGTAATAACTTACAACATCGCTAATTTCGGTTTCTATATTATTTGCGACGATATGAACATGATTAGAGCAAACAGCAAGCGAATAAATTTCCTGCCGAATTTTCTCTGCCACCTGGTAGATTTCATCACGGATGACCTGCTTTTGAGTAGGTGTAAGTTTCACGGGCGGCTTTTGCAAATTTTTCATATTAGCCCTCAGCAGCCTTGGATTGCTTCCATAGACAACACCACTTTTGACAAACCCTTTATCCCCACCCTGAAGCCAACTGCCATAAGTAGGCCAGGTAAGCATATATCCGATCAACTGATCCATAAAAATAGCCTCCGCCAAAGGCGGTTTCCAAACCACTTAACCCCCTGTTCCCCGAACAGGGGGTAAGGGCCAAAGGCCCGCATAAACACCAACAAAAACAATCAACCCCAACGCCAATCCTTACCCACCAATGCCCCACCGCATATCGGCCAAATCCAAAATAAATCCTTTCTGATTCTTACAAACTTGTCCCTCACCTCTATAAATATCTCCGCCGGTAATAAGTATCTTTGAACTGCCTTCAACCCTCGCCTTATGTCTGCTGATCCACCCTGGCTGTTGACCTGCTGTCTCAATTTTCTCTATCGAAAAGCTCTCACAGTCAAGCCGATAAACAGGGGTTAATCCCTCAATTCTTTCATCTCGATAACCAAGGCACCCGATGATGTATATGTATCCGTCAACCAGCATGGCAGTATGAAAATCCGTCGGCCCAAATACATCCTTAGGGTATCCGTAGATTGTAACTTCGCCATTACCATCATGAACTACAACATCATTATAAATATGAAAGTCAGGGTCATAGAAATCTTCATGCTCGCCGCCTATTTCGATAATTCGTCCATCAGGCATCAACGTTATCGATTGACCAAAACGATCAAAACACCAAACAGGCCCTTCATCCATATTTTTTTCGCCAAAAGTTGTTTTTGCCCTGTAAGCACAAACCCCGCTTCGAACCATATCTTTCCAAAACGAAATATCCATCACCTCAGGATTACTTTCGCCATACCTAGGATTTTTCCCAGCCCCATAATCCTCCCGCCCAACATGTAATTCCTCGTCTGCCCCGCCACCTCTAAGTTCATGCCGCATTTCTTTACTTATATCATTGATATCTCCGCCGGCATCGATCAATAGCCTGACAACCTCAAGATTAGACGCAGCCGACATCGCTTTTTCACCGTCGCTGCAAACCTCATAATCATCCAGCCCGCACTCTGACATTTTTTCGAAACAATCAACTATATCATCGATACTTGTCCCACTTTTTGACAACATATCCTGAAAACCGTCACTTGACTTTTCCACCAATTCATTAACATCGATGCCAGTTTTAGTTATTAAATTTTTAAGGTCAGCCCCTTGCTCAGCCAGTGTCCTGCCCGGCTTCTCATTTTCAAGCTTTGCCCCATAACCAAGCAATATCTTAACGCAATCAGCATACCCGTTTTCACAAGCATCGATCAACGCGGTCGTGGAAAACCTGTCCGTATCCTCAATATCAAATCCTTCATCCAGAAGCCACCGAAGCATATCCAGACGTTGATTAGTAACAGCATACATCAACGGAGTCTTATCGCAATGCCCTTTGACGTTCCTGCAGTCTCCCGCTTCGAGCAGCAGTTTACTCTTTGCGATATCTCCCACTTGAATACTCAAAAGCCATGCTGTCCTGCCCCAACTGTCTCGCACCGAAAGATCGCCACCCTTATCGACACACCGTCTAACATCCTCAAGCGTTCCAAAGACCACAGCGTTCATCAATTCCGTCCACTTGAGTTGCCCACCATCAGCCCCGCTATCCAGCAGCAAACGAACAACCTCAAATCGTCCGTTACCGCTAGCAACCCTTATCCCCGACTCGCCATGCGAGCTAACAAAGTCAACAGGGACACCTTTATCAATGAACAGTTGAACGATTTCTTTCAGATGGTCATCATTTGACTGTGCATGTGCACATACCGTTGATGTAATAATATCGTAACCGAAAGCTGTCTTCATAGAAACATCCGCGCCTGCATCGATCAGCATCCGAACCTTATCGATATCCTTTCCCTTTGCGGCATGGAAAACAACAGGGAACTCATCGACGTCACCGCCGACGGCATTAACATCTGCACCTTTGCCGATAAGAAACTCAAGCATATCAACCCCAGCCGATGAACTGCCCGCCGCATACATCAAAGGAGTAAGTCTGCTGTAAACACAAATAGCATCAACAGACTCACCCGCCTTCAACTCCCCGGCAACACCGGTAATATCACCTAATCTGGCAAATTCATGAATCTTCATAACTTAACGATACCCTGACTTAACCATAATAATTATTCAAACTCATTGTAGTTTCGTATAATGGGTAAAAACTAATTTCGTGTACCCATGCTGTTGCTTTCTTTCACACTTCTTTTTTTCTTCATGGTTATTAATTATCCGCATAATACGTAGTTAATATTTTTGGTTGCATCTATGCTGATTGCTAAATATATATTACCCGACATTAACAAAAAACAAAAGCCAAAAAAGTTATTATCCAGGCATTTCTCATTCCCTCGATGATAAAGTTCTTAGTTCTTTAAATACGTGAAATCCTCGAAATCAGTGGCTAAAATTTCTTCGTGTACCTTAGTGCCTTCGTGCCTTGGTGGTGAAAAAAACACCCGCAATAAACCAACCCGCTATACCCTACTTTAATGGTATAATCGGTATCAAGAATTTAGTTTCCATGATTTTTCGCCGACAAAAAAAGCTCAAAAGTGCGCAAAAGTGACCAAAAAGCGCGCAAAAATGCGCAAAAATGCGAATTTTTGACGTTTTTTGAGCCGAATTTTGCCCCAAAACAGCCAAAAACCATAGGTGGGATATGTCGACAATGTCCACAATTGACCATTTTGCAAACAAAAATACTTTCCGCTTGAATCTCAAACGATACCGAATATACTATTATCAATGGATTAATTAACAATCCGGTTGGCGATTATTTACTGCTAATACGGCCAGGGATAGCATGACACATATAACAGGGAAGTATCATTTCATAGGCATCGGCGGCATCGGTATGAGCGGCCTTGCAAAGCTCCTCATCCGCAATGGCTCGCATGTCACAGGCTCGGACATGGAGCAAACCGAGGTAACCGACAACCTCAAAAACATGGGCGCAGACGTCAAAATCGACCATTCTGCCGAAAATATCTCCCTCCCCGTTCGCGCCGTCGTCATCTCGGCAGCGATCAAAGAGTCCAACCCGGAACTGAAATTCGCCCGCGATAACGGCTGCAAGGTCTACAAATACGCCGAGATGCTCGGCGCAATGATGGACGAATACGAGGGCATCGCCATCTCCGGCACCCACGGCAAAAGCACAACCAGCGGCTGGCTCGCCCACCTGCTGACCGCCGCGTCCCACGGCCCAAACTTCATAGTAGGCGCCGAAGTCGCCCAGCTGGGCGATTCCAGCGGCACCGGCCACGGCAAATCCTTCGTAGCCGAAGCCTGCGAATACGACCGCAGTTTCCTCAATATTCGCCCAAAAACGGCGGTTATCCTCAATATTGACCTTGACCACCTGGACTATTACAAAGACATCAACGACATAATCGACGCGTTTACCGACTTCGCATCCGGCTCCAAGGACGGCGGGCTGGTAATCGCAAACGGCCAGGACAGAAACGTCGCCGCCCTGCTGAAAAACCTCCCTGAGAGGCTAAAAACGCTGACTTTCGGGCTGGACTGGACCTGTGACATCTCCGCCCACAACATCGACATCGTCGACGGCCTGTACAACTTCGACATATACCTCGGCGCCCAACTGCTCGGCCGCACAAAAATATCCCTCCCCGGCGAACACAACATAATGAACGCCCTGGCCGTAACCGCCGCCGCAATGGCCTCAGGAGTACAAACAGACACTGTTTTGAGGCTGCTAGACGGGTTTACGGGGATCGACCGGCGATTAATGCTCAAGGGCGTGCAGGACAACATTACGATCCTTGACGACTATGCCCACCACCCCACCGAAATCCGGGCATCGCTGGGCGCTATCCGCCAGAAGTACCAGCCCGGCCGGCTTTTATGCATATTTCAGCCTCATCAGTACAGCAGAACCAGATTTTTACTTGATGATTTCGCAGAAAGCTTTAAGCTAGCGGATATGACGATCGTCCCGGACATATATTTCGTGCGGGATACGGCGGAAATGAAAAAAGAAGTAAACTCGGAGGTTCTCGTAGAACGTATCCGGGAGAACGGGTGCCAGGCACTCTTCATTAAAGATTTCGACAGTATTTGCCAATACCTGAAAACTATTGTTAAAACCGGCGACCTCATAGTTACTATGGGTGCCGGTGATATATGGAAGGTTGCAGATGAATATATTCAGTGGCTTAGAACAGATAGTTAAAACCGACATCGCTCTCGCTAACTACACATGGTACGGCGTGGGCGGTAACGCGGACTACATGATAACTCCGCAAACGGTCGAAGAGCTTACCGACGTTGTTAAACGGTGCAGCGAAAACTCGATTCCGCTGCGCGTGATCGGGCAAGGGTCGAACCTGCTTGTCAGCGACGAAGGCGTCAAGGGCGCAGTCATCAAGTTTGAAGGTGACATCTTCGGCAAGGCAAGGTTCGACGGGCAGACTGTTTGGGCGCCAGCGGGTGTGAACCTGTCCAAGCTGGTGCTGGAATGCGTGCGCCAGGGGCTGGGCGGGCTTGAGGCTCTTACGGGTATACCGGGCTCTATCGGCGGTGCGGTTCGGATGAACGCTGGCGGTAACTTCGGGGATATAGGGACGGCGGTCGAAAGCGTTACGCTTATGGATAACGACGGCAACATCTATGAGATGAGCAAGCCGGAACTGGTGTTCGATTACAGAACGACGAACATCACGGCGAGCATTATTATCGAAGCGAAGATGGAACTTGTCGAGGCCGACCCGGATCAGCTATTGAAAACTACCAAGGAAATCTGGATATATAAAAAGAACTCCCAGCCGCTGACGAACAAAAATGCCGGGTGCGTGTTTAAGAATCCGAGAGGTTTGTCGGCTGGTGCGATGATAGATCGTGCGGGTTTAAAGAGCCTGAAAATCGGCGGTGCGGAAGTAAGCGACAAACATGCCAACTTTATTATCACACACGAAGAATGCACGGCTTCTGATATTAAGAGATTGATCGAGGCGGTTCAGGAAAGGGTTAAAGAGCATTGCGGGATCGAGTTGGAGATGGAAATCGAAATCTGGTAGGTTCGTGAATCGTTTTTTTTATCCGCGGATTACGCGGATTACGCGGATTTTTTTAAATTAATATTTTGGACTTGCTTGTTTTGTGGGATGCTGCTTGCAACTTTTGTTGGTCTTGCTTGTTTTTCTTTTTTGCCATCCCGACGTGAACCTCCCGATGTAAAATCGGGACAGGCTCTGACTTCGCTTCGCTCAGCGACAAAGAGGGCCACAGAGGAAAAGAGAGAAAAGAGAGAAAAGAGAGAAAAGAGAGAAAAGATTTAAAAGAAAATAAGCGAATCCCGATGAATCGGGACCCAACAGAGACTATCCAATGATGAAGTAAGTAGACGGTTAGTTTTATTTAGGTAATTTTATGTCAAAACCCAAGAAGTTTATAAAATCAAAGCTTTACTCCAAATATCCATTACTCAACTACTCTCTATCTGATTATAACCAGGACGCTTACGACAACATAGCAGTACCACTGTGGAAAAAAGAAAAGGAATTACTTACCACCAACCAGTCTTTTTTGCCTTCTATAGAAAGGTATTTACAATCCGGCCTTCATGACAGTGAAATGATTTCATTTGCTTATAATTACCAAACCGTAACTATTAACTTTGACGAAGTGCAATGTTCCGACTTCTATTGGGCTTTCACGGATATTATGAAGTTGCCAGGTATTATTCCAGTCTTTCCCGTTTCATTAATCTTCCATAATATTCGGAACTTTACTGCCTACAAGGTAAACCGTAATAACAAACTACTGCCAGTTAGTAAGAATAAATGGCTACCAAGGATTTACGATTATCAAACTGAACATGTAATTGATGTTACTCCATCGTCTATTAGTATAGCTATCGTTGTAAGTTCAAAATATAAATACAACTGCTACATTGTTCTTGAGATAGAAGCCGAACGTCTTGAAATTAAAGAGAACCAACGTGAAGTTTTCAAGGAACACTTGGGAGAAAAGCACCTTCCAATAATTGATAAGTTCATTAAGGAAATGGACAATGGAAAACGTTTTTATGACTGTTCCGTTGCAGAGGCTTTCATAAAGAAGAACCTTTGAAAAGTGGAACTGAAAAAACAGCGTGGGCATGGCCCACCCTACAAAGGCCGGCAGGATGCCGGCGGTACGATTATTGGAGTTTTTTATGTTGTTTGATAAATCTATTAAGGTTTGTGTTTTGATGGGTGGGGTTGGGGCTGAGCGCGCTGTTAGTCTTGACAGCGGTAAGAATATTGCGGCAGCTATTCGGGAGGCGGGGATCGAGTGTGTTGAGTTTGATATTACTCCCGATGACATGTCTATTCTTGACGATGCATCTATCGATGTGTTCTTTCTGGGCTTGCATGGCAAGTTTGGTGAGGATGGGGAGCTTCAGCAGATACTTGAAGACAAAAAGCTTGTCTATACCGGGTCCGGGCCTAAAGCCAGTGCGGACGCGTTTGATAAGGTTGTCAGCAAAGAGATATTCGCAAAGGCCGGGGTTGATCTGCCTCGGCATGTGTTGGTTTGTGATGGTGACAGTGCTGAAGATTTGGCAGGCAGATTATCGGATATGGGCGATAAGTTCGTGGTCAAGCCGGTTAAGCAAGGCAGCAGTGTCGGGGTTGTTATCGTTGATGGGTGCAAAGAGGCGGCGACGGCGGGATTGGAATGTTTCGCCGAGTTTGGCGATTGTATGATCGAGGAGTTTATTGACGGGCGGGAGATAACCGTCGGGATCCTAAACGGAGTCGCCCTGCCGATAACGGAGATCGTCAGCAAGACGAAGTTTTATGACTACGAAGCGAAGTACCTCGCTGACACGACGGAGTACCTGTTCGATACGATAACCGATCCTGCTCTTATCGAAAAGATCAACCGGTCGGCTCTGGCGTGTTATGACTCGCTGGGGTGCAGGCACCAGAGCAGGGTCGATATGATACTTTCGCAGGACGGTGTACCGTATGTTCTGGAGATCAATACGCTGCCGGGGTTTACGGGGCATTCGCTTTTGCCGATGGCTGCGAAACGGGCGGGGATGAGCGGTAGTGAGTTATGTTTGAAAATCATTGGTTGTGAATGATATTTTTGTGAGCGTGTTTTTACCATGAAGAGCTTGAAGAAAAAAGCATGAAGATCATGAAGGAATTATCCGCGGATTACGCGGATTACACTGATTATTTTTAAATTAACATTTTGGACTTGCTTGTTTTGTGGGATACTGCTTACAACTTTTGTTAGTTTGGCTTGTTTTTCTTTTTTGCCACCGAGGACAAAGAGGAAAAGAGAGGGATAAGAGAAAAGATTAATAATAGGCAACATGGAATATTAAATTATGAATTCATTTAAGCAACAGCTCTTATTTAGCAAACTTTAAATTAATATTTTGGACTTGCTTGTTTTGTGGGATGCTGCTTACAACTTTTGTTGGTTTGGCTTGTTTTGCCGCAGGGGAAATAGTTAACAGAAAGGTTTCTTATGAGTTTATTGGAATCTAATTTTAATGGTATTCAGCATATTGGTATCCCTGTGACTGACCTTGCATGTTCAAGACGGTTTTATGAGCGGCTTGGGTTTGCAGATAT
>JAIPFN010000173.1 GCA_021736615.1 Phycisphaerae bacterium
GAAACTGATTTTACCATTTTCTTCTATCTGTACTTCACAAGCGACATGTACACCGGTACAGTAATGATCATCATCGCATCTTACGGATTCACCGCATGGTATGGGCTCATCTATTGAAACAATTTTGATAAACCGTATCTGACCATAGGCTTTTTCAATCCTTTCAGCAGGAACGCCTCCCCATAATTTCCCAGCCTTGGCGTAGTTTTGATCGATCAATGCCTCCAGGAACTGACGGATCAACTCAACTCCTGCCTCTGCATCTGTGAGACTTCCTTGAGCCAGACCGACATCTTCGGCAGTCTGGTCGACCCGAAGAGCATCATCAGGTATTTCATCTTCGATCTGAAACATTCCAGCCGCTATAGGCTGATTGTAGTCGTAAAACTCTAATGTATTAACAAGATGTTCCTTGCTCTCTCTTTGTTCGTAGGTGTCGATTGATGTAACAAGCCTGGTCGCTCTGTCAACGAACAAAACGAACTTTGTTATCTCATTTTCAGAACCTTTCCATAAATTGTACAGCTTTTTGGTTGCACGTTCGGTATCAGTCATTGGCGACTCTTCTGAAATTGTTTCCAAAAAAGTCGCTGTTACAATAATCGGGCTTGTTTTGTCAGCAGGCCGCTCAATATCGAGAGTTAATTTCCCTTCCGAGTGTAACAACTCTAAACCAGCAAGAACTGATTTAGGATCAAACATTTCGGTTGACTTAAAGACCATATCCGCGATCTCATTATCTTGCATAACCGCAAACATATTTTTCTTTTTTAACCAAAGATGTGCCTTGTTATCTTTCCAGACAATTGTTTTTTCACCGTCATGGCCCCATGGATCCGCCCATTCGGGCATCTGCACACGAAAAGTCCTGCCTGCACCGGCAGCGTCGAATTCAACCCAGGCTTCCATAGGCTCCTGATGATTTGAAAAGATGTATTTTGTGTGAATATACCGGATGTTATGACTAGCCTGAATCGTCTGCTCAAGAGCATATGCCACTGATGATGTTTTGTCGAAAACCGTAACCGCTGCCAGGACTACACAGACTAGCACTGCTGCAACCGCAATTTTTGAAAACTTTTTCATTTTTCTAATCCTTTCCATAGTGAAGTTTAGATTGTCATTTTCGCGGTTGCTTTCTATTTCCACTTTTGAAAGGTTTTCAAGCGTTGCCTCGACAACGTCGGGTGGCACGTTATCTGAAACAGGTATCTTCGCCAAAGAATCAATAGCCTCTGCCAATATATCTTTTTTATCTTTCATTATTAAACCTCTTTTCCGGCTCGTCTATGATTGCCTGGAGCATTTGACGCAATTTCTGTCTTGCCCTGTGTAGATGGACTCCGACAGCATTCCTCTTGATTCCAAGCTGCTTGGCGATTTGCCGATAGCTTAATCCTTCAAAACAGTTCAAATAGAAAACTTCCGCTTCGTTTGAAGGCAGCTTTGCAAGCGCCGTACGCAAATTCTCTGCCAGTTCTTGAGCCTCAGCCTTCTGGGCCGGCCCCGGACTGGAACACTCAACATCCGGCAGAACATCAGTACACACTTGCCATTTTGACATTCGGCTTCGCTGACGAAGTCGCTCTATCGACCTTAACGTCGACAGATGCGACAGCAACGCCGGAAAACTTCTAACACGTCCCTTTTTAGCCGTTTTCATAGCAGAGATAAAAACCTCCTGAAAACAGTCCGCAGCATCAGCGTCATTGCCCAGCAGCCTGTAACATATCCGCCAGACAAGCTTTCCATGCTCGTCAACAATCGATTGCCAATCAGTCACCTAAATCAAAACTCCTTTAAACCTGTTGCCTTCACTATAGTAGTCGATACGAATACGGAAATTATTACAGAAATATCTCAAAAAACAAAAAAAGGGCTGCAAGAAAAACCTGCAACCCTTTAAAGATATCTTATTACTAGAGCCTGTCATCCTTTACAAAAGCACTCCATCTTTTATGACTTCCTCACGGATCGAATGGTGCAATGCGTTTTCATTGACGACATCTACTTTGATGTGCAGCAGATCCTCGACGTCATGCATAAAACCTATACGGTCAAGCAGACTGCGGTCCTCATCCATAGAAACAAGAAGATCAAGATCGCTGTTTTCATCGGCATCGCCGCGAGCAAAAGAACCAAACACACGAATGTTCCTTACGCCGCGTTTTTCAGCCAACTCAGCGATCTTATCCCTTTGACTCTTAATATCATTAAATGAAACCATGTCTATCCTTGACCAATAAAATCACGCTGCATACTTTAATACTTCAACCTCCACACCGTGCTGGAATGCCTGTTCTGCGAGGCTTTGGACTTTTTCTGTTACGTCTTCGGCCAGGTAGTATTCGCCGCAATTCTCACAAATCTCGGCAGGTACTTCTTTAATAACCACTGTCGTCTGACCTCTATCCAATGTCACAGTAGTAAAACCATCACGAGTTTCACCATGTTTGCAAATTAAGCATTCCATTTCTATCTAAATCCTTCATGCTCTTCATGGCCTTCATGGTTATTAATCACGCCGACAACAAACACACGACCCTACGCCGTCTTGTGATCCAAAAAACCTTCCAGCTTTCTTGACCGCACAGGGTGTTGCAATTTGCGGATCGCCTTGGCTTCTACCTGACGGACACGCTCGCGAGTGACCTTAAAAATTCGGCCTACCTCTTCAAGCGTATATGTATACCCGTCGCCGATACCGTAGCGCAGCTTGATGATCTCACGCTCGCGATATGTCAGCGTCTTAAGCACGTGTTCGATGCGATCCTTTAGCATCTCCTGCGTAGCCGACTGAATAGGCGAATCGACACTTTCGTCTTCGATAAAGTCGCCAAAGTAACTGTCCTCGCTGTCACCGATAGGCCTGTCAAGACTGAAAGGATGCTTCGATATCTTAAGCACTCGCCGAGTCTCCGAAACGCTCATCTCGGCTTCTTTGGCGATCTCTTCGATAGTAGGCTCGCGTCCAAGTTCCTGCAGAAGATTCTTGCTGATGGTCCGCAGTTTACTCATGGTCTCGATCATATGCACAGGAATACGAATCGTCCTGGCGTGGTCGGCGATAGCACGAGTAATCGCCTGGCGAATCCACCACGTCGCATAAGTACTGAACTTATACCCGCGGCGATACTCATATTTGTCAACAGCCCGCATAAGCCCGGTATTGCCTTCCTGAATAATATCAAGGAAACTAAGCCCGCGGTTGCGATACTTCTTGGCGATAGAAACCACCAGCCGCAAATTACCGCCCGAAAGCTGCCGCTTAGCCTCTTCGTACTGTGCATAAACGGACTCGATCACACGAAGCCGCTTATCAAGCTGCTTAGGCGTCTCAAGCACAAGATCCTGCATCCCGCGAATCTCCTGCTTCATAACCTCGATATCCTCTTCTGCATAATCCCGGTTAGGACCTGCCTCGATAACAAGCTCGATCTGATGGATCTTCTTCTGGATACCCTGAAGCTTAACCATCATAGGCTGAATCCGGCTCGTACGCAGACTAAGCTCTTCAAGCAAAGTAGCGATCTTACGCCGGTTGCGGTGTATTTGCTTAACATCTTTCTTGATAACCGAAATATCGTCGCATTCCAGGGTACCGGCAAATATCTCCGCGTTACGCGCAAGCAGTTGGCGAGCCGTATTAAGATTCAAAGGAAGCCGGTTCTTAACAACGCCGCGAACAAGATTCTCAGTCGTAGACATCTTCATGGTACGGTCAAAAGGAAGCAGCCCCTCATGCACCTGCTGCAAAATCTCGATACAGCTCTGGGCACAAAAATCATTCTCCAGAACCTTACGCCGAAACGCCAGCCGGGTAAGCTCGATCTTACGGGCCAGGCTTATCTCCTCGGTCCGCTTAAGCAAAGGTATCTCGCCCATCTGTGTAAGATACATCCGAACAGGATCGTCTACACGCTTGGCATCGGCATCTACGAGAGTATCTTCAAGCTTCCTGTCATCCTTTTTGCTCGTCCCAGGTTCAGCCTTGGATTCATCCTCGGCAAAATCGCCTTCGTTGCGTCTGGCAACATCGGCTTCATCCAGAATCTGCACACCAAGCTCGTCAAGCGTCATCAGCAAACTGTCAAGCCGATTGGGAGTAACAGCCTCGTCAGGCAGTTCATCGTTCATCTGCTCATAAGTCAGATACCCGTTCTTCTTACCCATCTCGATGATCAACTTAATAGCAACAGTTACCGCCTCGTCGGCAGCAGCGGCAATCGCGGCGTTTCTGACAATATCTTCGTCGGAAAGAGCATCTTCCACGTCGCCTGCGCCTTCCAGCGTAGCAGCTTCGACAAGTTCCTCGTCAACATCGGAAACATGCTCGTCGTCATCATCGTCGATTTCATCAATATCATCATCCAAATCCTCAGATACATCCGTATCAGGTTCAACTACATCGACGTCTTCAACTTCTTCTTTTTTATCTGACATAAATAGCCTTCAAAATTCCACTTCGATCTTTTTCCGTTAACTTAACAGGTTAAGGGTTGCCCCCTAAGCCTTTTTCATCTTCAGTGACTCATTCACTCTGCGAAGATACTCGTCTTCATCATCACTCATTGCCGTCTTAATCCTTTTATGACGGTCCTGATACATATATTTCTCAACAGCGGCGACAGCGCCTGTAATTCGTTTTCTGACATCGCCCTTAGAGTTTCCGACATCGCTCATCGCCGCAAGCACACCCGAAGCTGTCGTACTTTCGATCCTGCCCATAAGCTCAAGCAGATCAAACTGACGATCCGACTCAAGAATCTCAAACAATGGCAACGCTATCTCACGCAGCACCGGCACGCTAAAATCCTCGGCTTTCATAACACCCGAAACCTTACGATACAAACCCGGCGAAGAAACCAGCACTTCGATTATCTCATGCTGAGCCTTGGCAAAATAACCTTTACCCAGATCGACACTGACAACAGTCTGATCCTTAACCGCATAACTTGCATTACGCGATGCCCTGCTGTTCATTTGATGGATAAGACGTTCGATACTTAAAACGTCCATCCCGATAATCCCGGACAACTTCCTGACTATCAAACCGCGGGCAAGCTCGTCAATTTTACCGCCCTGCATACCGGCGACAACCGTCCGAAGATACTCTTCGACAACCGCCTTTTTATCGACAATATTATCGCTGCCTTCAAGACCTTCGACAAGCCGTGCCCACTTAAACTCCATAACATCCTGGGCATTTTCGATCAAACTCTCAAAAGCCTCTGCACCCGATGAAAGCAGAAACTCACAAGGATCCTTACCATCAGAAGCAAAAGCCAGCTTAATATCTATATTTTCCGAAAGGCAAACCTCTAATCCGCGGTTCGCCGCAGCCATACCCGCGACATCACTGTCAAAAACAAGCACGATACGCTTGGCATAACGCCGCAATATCCGAACGTGCCCGCTCGTCAAAGAAGTACCCAGCGTCGCGACAACATTGCTGACGCCAAACTGGTGACACATTATCACATCGGTATAACCTTCGACAATAACAGCCGTACCCGTCGAAGCGATCTTATGCCTTGCCTTATCGAGCCCGTACAGCGAATAACTCTTATCAAAAAGCACCGTCGCCGGCGAGTTCATATACTTGGCCGGATCATCGCCAAGCGTCCTGCCGCCAAAACCAATTATCCTGCCGGTTACGTCAATGATCGGAAACATCAGCCGATTGCGAAATTTATCGTACATTCCTCCGCCGTCACGGCTGACGGCAACACCTCCGTCAATCATCAAAGACGGCGGGATTTTCGTCCCGCTTGCCGCCTTAACAAGCCCGTCCCAGCTGTCGAGTGCAAAACCAATACCCCACGCCTCGACAGATTCATCGCTGATCCGACGCTGCTGGACATAATTACGAGCCAACTCGCCTTTCTGTTCGTCCGTATAATTAGCTACCCAATGCTTTTGCGACCACTCATTAAGCCTGGCAAGATATTTAGGATCGACATCCTTAATTTCCTGTCCGGTTTCGATGTTCATACGCCGTCTGGGCCGCTTTACATTTTCAACCTTGATCCCGGCCCGCTCGCCAAGCCGCTCTATCGCTTCTGGAAAACTCAGGTTCTCACGCATCTGAACAAACTTAAATACGTCACCGCCTGCGCCGCAGGCAAAACACTTAAAAAGCTGCTTAACCGGGCTAACATACATACTAGGCCGATGATCCTCATGAAACGGACAAACACCAACCCAGTCCTTGCCCTTGCGAACAAGGTTAAGATGCTCTCCGACAAGATCTACAATATCTGTAGCCTGACGTATCTGGTTTTTAACGCTTTCATCAAAAATTTTAAAAAACCCTGTAAATTACAAATTTAACGACAAAACCAGTCCGCAAGGTGAGTCCTGCCCACGCATAATATACTGAATTAACTGCGAGATACCACACTTCAAAATAAAAGGCTTGAGAAAACCGCAATAAGGTTCCATTAACCAAAATGCCCCACAAAAACAATTCAATCATAAATAATAAATTGAAAAGGCGTACATTCATAGTATACCCTAAAAAGGTGAAAAGTCAAGTCAACTGGCTTGAAAACAGCATTATCAGTGTGATAAAGCTGAATATCCAAAAAGATAGACACCTGGCGTACAGGACACCGGCTTGTTATACACAGAGATCATGCAGTTGTTCGATTGTCAGATCGGCAAGGTTACTTGCTGTCATTTCACAGAATGGCTCCAGCGCATCTTCCGGATACGTATTCAACACACCGATCCGCCTTATTTTTGCCGCCCCTGCCGCCTCCAGTCCCCAGTGCGAATCTTCCACAGCCAGACACTGATGAGGGGCAATCTGCCCATTGCCTGTGCTGTTAAGCTTATCCAGGGCCATAAGATACCCCTCTGGATCCGGTTTGCCCTTCTCAACATCGTCAGCGGCTATGATAAACTCGAACGCATCCGAAAACCCGCTCATCGAAAGCATCATATTGATCTCGCCGATAAGAGCGCCCGAACAGATCCCCAGCCGGATTGAATTTTGCCTGAGCATATTGATCATCTCAGCGGTTCCTTCGATGATATAACTTTCGCTGATAGCCAGCCTATCAAAGAACTCGCCTTTTCGTTTGATAAATTCATTATAATCGGAAATACCCATCCCAAGATTATAATCCATGTTGATCGCCCGTATACAATCCTTGTCGCTGAACCCAAGGTAATCGCTATAGTACTTCTCTTTAGGAATTACGACACCGTGTTTATCGAGAGCCAGGTTAAAAGCCTTAAAGTGCAAAGGCTCGGAATCAGCAATAACACCATCAAAATCAAATATAACAGCTCGCAACATAAATAAATCTCCAGTTATTATATCGTACCATAAAACGTACAATGCATTCTAATGCCACTCATACCATTGTCGATCTTTGCTTGAAAAAGCAAACCCATTCATCATACCGCCAGGATCGTCAAAAGAAAACTCGAAACTATCTCCAAACGATCTGTAATAGGAATCCTCCATCAAAAGTCTCGGAACTACTGTCTGATCAGAAACTGCTGTCAAACTTTCAGGATAATGCCCGTTTACTACTTTATAATCATCAAGGTCAGGAACAAGCGATTCACAATAAACCTTTGCTGTAGAAATATCATGTTCCAGCCAGATCCCACCCAAATAAACCGAAATCACAGACGACCATAACAAAACTGCAAAATAAAAACTGTACTGTGAAACCGCCAAAGCTTTCCCGGAGAATTTTACTTTTCCAATGTAATTGGACACCCCAGACACAATCAACAGTGGAAGTCCAATATACAAACATACCCCAATGACTATAATACCATGCAAAAAACTCCCGCGGCCAAACACAGTAAGCAAAACATTCAGCAAAACACACGAAACCGCAAACAATACTAATTTCTTTTTAACTAGCATAAAGCAGCACCGCTATTGTAGCAAATTGCCATTTAAAAGTCCTCTAAACCAATCAGTCCACACATAAAAAGAACCCGCCAAAGACGGGTTCCATTTTTCAATATTAAATAGCATCCGCCGAAGGCGGTTTCATCCATTATACATTATACAATAGACAATAATCATTTCTACGCTTCTTCCGGTACCGGCCCGACAAGCGCCTCGTACGCACTGAAAGTCGATTTTTCCCCGCTGGCGATAGCGTCTATCTTTGCAAGCATCTTCGGATAATTCTTCGTAACATACCTGTAAGCGACGATCTTCTTGCGGTCGACCATTTTCATAGTCTGACCCTTATTACTGCCGCTGTCGGCGACTGCAACGTCCATATCGACCTTGCTCGACGCCTGACCGCAGAAAAGATAGCTGTTGATCAGGTAGACGCCTATGTCGACAATATCCCTCGCGTACAGATCCATATATTCGACGCCGTTATCTTTAACGAATGGAACCACCTCAAAGAGTTTATCGGCAACTTCCGAAAGGATATCAAGCAATTCCTTGACACTTTCGTCATATTCGGCGGCCTTAAAGTCTTCCAGGTATTTTTCAAGCGTCCCGCCGCACACACCGCGAACGGCAGCAACACACTGAAGCTGACTCGTACCTTCGTAGATCGTCGTGATCCTCGCGTCGCGGGCAAGCCGCTCACAAGGATAGTCACGCATAAACCCGCTGCCGCCGAGAACCTGGATAGAATCGTAAGCGACATAGTTACACATCTCCGAGCAGTAGTACTTACTCATCGGGGTAATCATAGACGCCGCTCTTTTGACCTTACGGGATCTTTTCTTGATCTCTTTAGCTTCTGCACTGTCCAGTGACGGGTCTTCAAGTTTCCTGCCAAGTCCGACCTCAAGGTCGACGATCCGGCTTGCTTCATAAAGCAGCGCCCTGGAAGCTTCGATCTCGATCTTCATATCGATCACCATATCGCGAACCGCCGGCAGCTTTTCGATAGGCACGCCAAACTGTTCCCTGCTCGCCGCATAGTCGCGTGCAACGCGGTATGTCGCTTCTGCGATACCGAGCGACTGACCGGCGATACCGATCCTTGCACCGTTCATAAGAGCCATTACATAAGTAACCAGCCCGCGTTGTCTTTCACCGATGATCTCGCACGGAGTATTGTCAAAGAAAAGCTCGCACGTCGGCGAACCGTGAATACCAAGTTTATCTTCGATACGGCGAACGCTCACTGTAGGGCCTTGTCCGCATACGAACAGGCTAAGCCCCAGGCCGCCGCTTCTTTCCGGCTCGCTCTTTGCAAGAACCAGAAGAACCTCGCCGCAGCCGTTAGTGATAAAACGCTTAACTCCGTGAAGCATCCAGTTACCCTCTTCGTCCTGGAAAGCTTTAAGCTTACACGCCTGCAGGTCGGAACCGGCATCAGGCTCGGTAAGAACCATGGCCCCGGTAAGTTTACCGGCGGCAAACTCGTGCAGATATTTCTGCTTGATCTCTTCGGACGCAAAGAAACTGATCGTCCCGGCGATACCCTGCAACCCGAAAATATTCATCAAAGAAGCGTCACCGCGGGAAACAATCTCGATAGCGCTTGAATAAATAGTCTCCGGAAAATTAAGACCGCCAAACCGATGCGGAAGTGTAAAACCCATAACATCAGCCTTAGCCAAAGCCTCAAGCGACTCGGCAATACCATCGGCAAGTTTGACCGTACCGTCTTCAAGATGAGTCGTGCCCTGACGGTCGATATGCTCGCCGCGAGGAGCGATGAAATCACCGCTAAGCTCGCCAACAGAATCAAGAACCATCTTATAGTTAACAGCAGCTTCCTGAGCATCCGCAGGTGCGTTATCAAACTCACCGGCAAACTTAAATCCCTGCTCTGCCAACTCAGCGAGTTCACCAAGATCGATATGCTGCAGCAAAAACCGAATATCATCATTATCTTTATAAAAATTAGCCATACCAAAAACTTCCGTAAAAAGTTAAACTATCTCGGCCGAACGCCGAAACCTCAATTTTGTTTTTTCAATTTCTTCTTCATGCCCTTCATGTTCTTCATGGTTTATCCGCATCTAAGGCAGTCAGAACTTTCACACTATTTCTTTCACACCTTCTCTTTAATAGCGTTGATCATCATAGGAATAACTGTATTCAGATCACCGACGATCTTATAATGAGCGACGCCAAAAATAGGAGCGTCCGGATCGTTATTGATCGCTATGATCTTTTTGCTGTCGTTCATGCCGGCGATATGCTGAATGGCTCCGCTTAGACCGGCTGCGATATAGAGACTCGGACGAACGGTAACTCCCGTCTGGCCGATCTGATGATCGCTGCCGATAAACCCAAGGTCGCAAGCGGCGCGAGTAGCACCGGGAGACGCACCGAGACAATGAGCAAGATCCCAGATCAATTTGAAATTATCCTTGCTGCCAACGCCCGCCCCGCCGGCAACGATAACAC
Source organism: Phycisphaerae bacterium (assembly GCA_021736615.1). Next base: position 10,364 of record JAIPFN010000173.1, read on the forward strand.
GTGCCGCCTTAAGGTTGACTTTTCTCGCCTGGCGATGCTCTTTAAGTATCTCGATAGCCATATCGTCCATGCTTATCGAAACATTACCCTTGACCACCTCTGCCTTGTTAGCCGTATTCGGTTCGGGCATAGGCATAACGCCTTCACGAACCGTCGCCATCTGCGGCCAGCGGTCATAATTGATAATCGTCGCGATAATATTTCCGCCAAACGCCGGACGAACCTGCATAAGCAGATTTTCATAAGTCGTATTGGTTTTCTTAACCTCGTGGTTTCCGATCTGAAGGTCCGTGCAGTCTGCCGTAAGACCGGCCTTTGCCGCACTTGCAATACGAGGTGCAAGATCACGGCCGCAAGGGGTCGCGCCATAAAGAACGATCTGAGGCTTATGCTCTTCGATCAGTTCGCAGATAACCTTGGTATAAGTATTCGTCTGGTAGTGCTCCAGGTGCGGGTTCTCAACGAGATAAACCTTGTCGGCACCGTAATGGCCAAGCTTCTCGCAAAGGCCGCTGACACCGTCACCAATAAGAACCGCGGCAAGCTTAACACCAAGCTTATCGGCAAGCTCTCTACCCTTGCTAAGCAGTTCGACAGGCACATCTTCCAGAACACACCCATGCTGCTCGGCAAAAACCCAAACCTCACCCTGTTTATTAACTTCAATCATACTAAAAATCCCTTATAAATTATGCCTCGGGCATAGCCCGAAACCTCAATTCGTAATTCGTAATCGTAATTTCGGCGTTAGCCGATAGTGTGTTCGACGATCAGTTCATGAACCATAGAACTGATCCCCTCTTGGTCCGGCTGAACTTCTTTGCTGTCTTTTGCTTCGAGTACCACGCTCATAATGCGATGAACCTTAGTCGGCGAACCGTCTCTACCGCACCACTGCATGTCTGCTTCGAGGAACGCAAGATCCCACTGCTCGATCAATAAACCCTTTTCCTTCAGAGAGTTACATTTCGCCTCAACGAGTGCCGCCTTTTCATCATCGCTCGCGCCGGGGTTGTCTTCGGCAACCGCTGCGGCCACTTCGGCAGGACTCATCGCGTTTTTGAACTTCATCATTTTCTTAGCTGCACTAACTCGCGGGAAGTTTGCTTCTTCGATCACTGTTGCCAACAACGGAAGCGGGGCTTTCACTTCCTGCCAACCGTTGCCGATGTTTCTTTTGGCTGTCAGGGCACCGTCTTTTATGTCTATAAGCTCTTCTATATACGTAACTTGCGGAATCCCAAGCTTTTCGGCAAGCTGAGGGCCAACCTGGGCGGTATCGCCGTCGATAGCCTGACGTCCGCAGAGAACGATGTCATAATCCATCTTTTTTACCGCACAGGAAATGATATAACTCGTTGCCAGCGTGTCACTTGCGGCACATCCGCGGTCGGTGATAAGAACGGCTTTGTCTGCGCCGCGATAGAGGGACTCCCTCAGTACTTTTGCCGCGTTTGGCAGCCCCATTGTCACAGCGGTTACCGTTCCACCGAAACGGTCCTTAATTTCAAGCGCAAGTTCGAGGGCGTTGAGGTCTTCCGG
>JAIPFN010000174.1 GCA_021736615.1 Phycisphaerae bacterium
AGGCAACTTATGGAGCCGGTGAAAAAAATGTTGATATCACTGCCAAGGTTCTTAAATTGATTGCTGCCGATATAAAAAATATCAACAACTTCAACAATCATTTTGGCGACCCTATCGAGGGCACGCCTAAGACACTGGAAATCACCTACGAGCTTAAAGGGAAAACGCAAACGCTAGAAATCCCGGAAGGTACAGAATTGGTGCTTTAAAATATGGATTTATCTTTCGATTCCGATGAACAGTTTATGGCCCGTGCCATTGACCAGGCCTATATCGCCGAAGAGAACGGCGACGTGCCTATCGGCTGTGTTATCGTCCATGAGGGGCAGGTTATCGCCAAGGCGTATAACCAGCGTGAGCAGCTTACCGACCCTACCGCCCACGCCGAGATCATCGCCCTTACCCAGGCCTCCGACTATCTTGGTTCGTGGCGGCTGAGCGGGTGTACGATATATGTAACGCTGGAGCCCTGCCCGATGTGCGCAGGGGCCCTGGTACTTGCGCGGATAGACAGGCTTGTTTTCGGCTGCGACGATCCGAAGACCGGTTCCTGCGGCAGTGTCTACAATATTGTCGAGGACGAGCGGCTAAACCACATGGTTAGCGTAACAACCGGGGTACTCGGAGAAAAATGCAGCGATCAGCTTTCGGGATTTTTTAAAAGAAGAAGACAGGAAAAGGCCCTTGATAAAACTATTGACGCCGGCGGACTTGCTGAACCGCAATGACTGTTTTAAAGGAAATTAGGGGGAAATAAAACGCGTCTGAGAGGACTCGAACCTCTAACCGCCGGTTTCGAAGACCGGAACTCTATCCAATTGAGCTACAGACGCAGCAGGTTAAAGGATAGATAATACAGACCAAAATAAGAATTGTCAACACAAGATTTGTGTTCTCTGAAAGTGACAAGAAAAATTGTAAGCGTTCACGGAGTTTTTTGACAGGATTACAGGATAAAAGATAGATTAAAAAATGTCAGTGGGTGTTTTTGATCACAGGCTTACAACTTTTGGCAGGTTTGGGTGTTTTGCTTTTTTAGAAAAGGAGCAAAAATCAAGAAGGAAGATTTTATAATCATTCTGTTGTCCTGTCAAAAACGAGAGCTTAGAGTGATTAACAGGAAAAACGCGTGAACGGTTACGAAAAATTTATTAGCGACCGAGATAACATCCCAGGCCGCTAATAATTATATCCTCCCGATAGCGTATTTCGTGACGGAATACTGAGTCACTTCTGAGTGAGTGTTCTGAAGAGGTTCTTTTGAAATATCCGGAAAATCCGGAGTCGGGTTTATCGGCTGACTGTGGTACCGGCACCCGAAGAGACTATCAACCGGTAAACCATCCATTCCTTTTTCGGCGATCCTGAGCATCTCGGAAACATCGTCAACTATGATCGCCCTGCTGAAATTCGTATAAGAATCGTTCGGGTCGAGCAGCACAATGCAGGAATCCGGCGTGATTGTTTTGGGTTTTAAACCGGCGAGAGCCTGCAAGTCAAACACTGAAAAAACCTTTTCTTCAAACAGCACTAACCCTTTGCTGTAAACTGGTTGTTTCGGGGCGGGCCTGACTTCCATGCAGCCGATTATCTTTATATCGATCCCGTTTTTACCTCCGCGAAATGCAAAGGCCATAAGCCGATGAATAGCAGTGTCGTTTGTATGATCGTTTCCGGCATCCATTGATTTTTCTTTTAGCACCGAAATCCCTTTCGCTTAATTCAATTTATGCTGTCGAATTAACCGACTGCCGTACTGCAACCACAATTTTCTGTCTCAATCACCTATTCCCGAAAACCGGGTTTGCCCTATTATGTTATTCGCCTTGCCGGCGTTAAAGTATCGCGGCACCAGGCCGTCCCCCCCGGAATCGACCTGGCCCGCATATTTTAATATTGCTTGTCGTTCGGTATTCTTCTTATCGGCGTATACCGAAAAGCTGATGCTCGTAATTTGCTATTTCCTATAGCTAAACGCTATTAGCATTGCTGACATAATGCGAGCATTTCGCCTTTAAAAATAATTCTAAAGAGTCGTAAGCCCTGAACGAAGAGCATATTTAACAAGTTCGGCGGTGCTATTGATATTTAGTTTATCCATGACCTTACGTCGGCAGGCATCGATGGTCTTTCCGCTCATATTAATTCTAAGAGCGATTTCCTTTGTAGATTTGCCATTGGCGAATTGCCGGATAACCTCACATTCTCTTTCCGAAAATATCGGTGATTCGCTTGTATCATTACGTAATCTGCCGACATAGCTGTTTGCGACAACCTGCATTATGCGAGAGCAAAAATATCTTTCTCCTTTATTAACGGCCCGAATACCGGCGGCGAACTCCTTAAACGCCGACTCCTTCATCATAAGGCCTGTTACCCCGGATGCGATGGCCTGATCGATCGTATGACGCGTTAAAACAGCCGAAAGAACGAGTATCTTGGCCTTAGACCCCATCGACCTCAGTCTTGTCGTAGCCTCTATACCGTCCATCACAGGCATGCTGATATCCATTGCGATCACGTCAGGATTGAGTTTTTCGGCTATCTCGACGACCTGGTCGCCCGTCGAGGCATGACCGACAACTTCCATATCATCCTGACGATCCACAAGGTATCTCAGTCCTTCACACATAATCTCATGGTCGTCTGCCAGAATTACCCGAATTTTTCTTTGTGTCTCCATAGTCTAACTCCTTCTCTAAATAAATTGGTTATTTTGTCCGTTCAAATTAATCAACAATGCTATTATCGGCCTCACTTACAGCTAAGTCCTATAAGTTATCGGCTATAATTCGTAGTATATTACTTATGCCTTGAAAGTAGATGGCTTATTTGAATGGATTTAAAAAACGATGAAAATCAGAAATTAAGTGAAATTTGTTTAAAAATTTTGCAAGAATGCACGATTTTCGCGACATTTAACTCCGGTCTACTAGGAATAGTCAACCGCTCAACCAACCCGCAAAGCTCGCTGACGCAAGTAACCGCTATGGGTTTGACTCGTACGGATCGCTCACATCTGCCCCAAAAACACAACCGAGATATTCGCTTATCCAGTTAAAAACGCCGAATATCGCATTGATCGGTTCAAGACGACCAACCTCGGAATACTCAACGTCCCGTTTGGCCTCGGCATCGTATTGCCGGTAGGTTATATCGCCGGATTCAATGGCATAATTGTCCTGCGTATTCCAGCTTTCATAACGGTAATCCTCTGTGATCAATCTATCGTAAGCGATCAGCGCCGTGTCATAACGCCTTGCCATTACAGGATTAACAAAAACCACTGCAGCGGCAAATACGGCGAGCAATGCTGTTATTTTCAAAATCTTATTCACTTTACCACCCCTCTGCTAAATAATATAACTACCTGGGGGAGTTGGCCCCTCGTCCTATTTATATAGCCCGCCGGCATAGACGGTTTAGACAATTACCCCGGGATCGGATAATAAATAAACGAATGGGATGCATCAATTCAATTAAAAGACAGGTTATGCAAATTGGATGGATTGCAGGGATTTGACTTTTGCAACGGACACGGTGCTAGAGATTTGCGAGGAACTCTTCAAGAGGCCCTTGCCATGGTTTAATTTTTTCGCCCAGTAGACGCTCAATTTTAGCGCAATTGAATCGGCTATTGAGAGGACGTGCCGCCACTGATGGAAACTCGCCGGATTTACATGGTTCGATAATTGTTGACATCTTCTTTTTCTCGAATGCAAATTTGGCCATTTCGTACCTGCTGACATATCCGCCGGCGGCGAAATGAAAAACCCCCAGCGGAAATTCCCCGTCGATAGCAATAATACGGCAAATCGCCGCTGCCACTTCCACCGTCGACGTCGGCGAACCGACCTGGTCGTCAACGACCTTTAATGTATCGCGAGTTTGAGCAAATTCGAAAAGTTTCTTGATAAAATTCGTTCCCGCATAGCCATACGTCCACTGAACGCGAATGATGCACGCCCTGGCCCTGCTTTCTATAAGCTTCTGTTCCCCGGCAAGTTTACTCGCCCCGTAGACGCTTATAGCGTTGGTCGAATCCTCTTCGGTATAGGGTTTGTCGGCGACTCCGTCAAAAACGAAATCGGTGCTTATGTGAAAAACGGGAATATCTTTTACGCAGGCAAATTTTCCAAGCAGACCAACAGCGTCGGCGTTTACCTTGTAAGCGATCTCCTTTTCGGTCTCTGCTTTTTCGACGTTGGTGTATGCCGCACAATTTATTAGAATATCGGCGGTGTCAACGGCAGCTTTGAGTTGAACGGCGTCGGAGATATTAAACTCCGGCAGGTCAAGCCCGACAGGCTGATAGCCTGTTTGCTGAAGCGATTTCATAAGGTCGGTGCCAAGCATTCCCTTAGCGCCGAGGACGACTATCTTTTTATTATCTGTCATTAAACTCCTCCATATCTCGGAAGCTTATCTTCGGGAATATCCTTAAGCTGGGGAGATTTAAGATCCTTAGGCGAAAGCAATGGCTCATTGATCTGCCAGTCAAGACCGAGATCCGGATCATTCCATAAGACCCCGCCTTCAGCCGACTGATCGTAAAGTTCGGTGCATTTATACGAAAACAAAGCACTCTCGCTCAACACACAAAAACCGTGAGCAAACCCCGGCGGGATATACATTTGCCTGTGATTACACTCTGAAAGCTCGACCGAAACACTTTTGCCGAACGTATCACTGCCGACCCTGATGTCGACGGCAATATCAAGAACCGTACCGGAAAGTGCCTGTACTAGCTTTCCCTGGCAATTCGGGTTTTGAAAGTGAAGCCCGCGAAGCGTCCCCTTACTCGAAAAAGAAACATTGTCTTGAACAAAATCAGGATCGATTCCGGCGTCTTTATAACGCTGAATGCTCCAGGTCTCCAGAAAGTACCCGCGGTCATCTTCAAAAACCCGCGGCTCTAAAATGATCACTCCGTCAATTTCAGTTTTGATTATATTCATCGGCCAACTTCCTCCCGCACGATCCTGAGGAGATATTTCCCGTATCCGTTTTTCTTAAGCGGTTCGGCAAGACGAACAACCTGCTCTGCGTTAATACGCCCCATTCTAAATGCGATCTCTTCCGGACAGGCGATCATAAGACCCTGCCGGATTTCGACGGTCCGAACAAAATTGGCCGCCTCAAGCATCGATTCTGAAGTACCCGTATCCAGCCATGCAGTCCCCCTGCCGAGAACTTCGGCATGTAACTGTCCCTTGCGCAGATAAATGTTGTTTACCTCGGTTATTTCAAGCTCACCCCGAGCAGAAGGTTTTACGGAGGCGGCGATTTCGGTGATCTGCGAATCATAGAAGTACAGACCGACTGCCGCGTAATTGGATTTGGGAATTTCCGGTTTTTCTTCGATAGATAAAACCTTCTTGCTCCGGTCAAACTCTATAACACCATATCTTTCCGGATCGCTTACCCAGTACCCGAATATTGTCGCCCCATCGACATGGCGACTGGCCGACTGTAGGATTTCCGACAGACCGTGACCGTAGAAAATATTATCGCCGAGTATCAAACAAGCCCCTTCGCCGGCGATAAAGTCGGCACCTATTATGAAAGCCTGCGCCAAACCTTCCGGACGCGGTTGCTCGGCGTATTCAAGGCTTATACCCCATTGACTACCGTCGCCAAGGAGCCTGCGAAAAAGCGGGATATCCTCCGGCGTCGAGATCAGAAGTATCTCGGTAATACCGGCCAGCATAAGCGTCGTTAGCGGATAATAGATCATAGGTTTGTCGTAAACAGGCAAAAGCTGCTTACTGACCGCCTGGGTAACCGGATAAAGTCTCGTCCCGCTCCCGCCTGCAAGTATAATACCCTTCATCATGAAATTCCTTAATAAAGCTTATCAAATTGTCGATATATCAGAAAGGCCTGACTGACCGTTCCGGCAGTTTACAATAATACGTTTATTTATCGTCAAAATCAAAAGCAAAATGAAATTAAAGCACGACAGGCTATATAAGTGTGCTGAGAAATAGCCAAAATTAACAAAAAAACGTAAAAAATAACAATATGTGTAACTTTTAAAAATATAAAGACACTATCTTAACGGATTTTAATGTATATTTAACTTCAATATTATTTAAGAAAGGAAACAAAATCATGAAATCGAAACTCAAGAAAGCAATCGCAATTACTTGCCTTGTCTCATTGATCGTCGCGTCAATCGCTATAGCTGAAGACGCACAACCCGCCCGCAGGGGCGGCCCGCAGGACGGCAGAGGAAGAAACGGTGCCGGTGCTCCAGGCGGTAACAGAGGTTCTATGCAACCCGGCAGACCAGAAGGCATGATGCCGCCGGGCGGTCCCGGAGAAATGGGTATGGGACGCGGACGGGGTATGAGCCAGGAACTTATCCCACAGTCGATCAGACAAAAACTTAATCTTACAGAAGAGCAGAACAACAAACTCAAGGCTGCCCAGGAAGAGCAAACAAAAAAGATTCAGATTCTCTCTAAGAAGCAGCAAGATCTTAAAGCGAAACTGGACGATGCGGTAGATAAAGGCGATAAAGAAGCGGTCGTCGCGATAGCCCAGGAAACGGGAAAAGCCATCGGAGAATCCGCACTGCTTAAAATCGCCGAAAAAGACATTCTCAAAGGAATCCTCAACGAAGAACAGATGAAAACGATTGAAGATTACAATAAGACGCGTGCTGAAATGAGAGAAAAGATGCGTAAGCAAATGGAAGAACGTATGAATAGCAGAGGTGAACGCCCTGAAAGAGGCCAAGGTCAGGGCAGAGGCCAACAGCCACCGCAAAGCCCAAGACGCTCACGTTAATAATTATTGGTAAAGGATTTTTAATTGATAGCAGCGGCATTAAACAATTCAGGACATCAGCTTTATTGTCCGGCAGATTTCGCCTCGGCGGTTCTCTGCACGAAAACAACATTAGCTGATCTCATCCTGAATTGTTTTGCCGCCTGCTCCAGACGCGACGACACTGCCATCGAAACAGACACCGACATTGATACTACCGCCCTGCTGGATATACAGGATGTAAAGGACTGCCTGAAAGGCGACAATAACGCCTATAAGAGGATTGTCGAGCGTCACCAGAAGAAGATTTCAGCTATGATGTGGCGTTTTTCGCGTGACAAAGTCGTACATGAAGAGCTCGTCCAGGACGTTTTCGTGCAGGTCTATATGTCACTGGACACTTTTAAGCAAAAGGCCCCTTTCAGGCACTGGCTGTACCGTATAGCGACTCGTGTGGGGTTTACCTACTGGAAACAGAAAGCAAGATTGAGTAGGACCGACACGTTAAGCCTGGAAGACTTCGACCAGGCAAAGATAACATCAAACGGAAATGAGGCCCCGAACGAAGTAGCTGAGATGCTCCATCGTTTGCTCGAAAAACTGCCTCCGCGCGACAGGCTTGTATTGACGCTGCGGTATCTTCAGGAAAACAGCATAGACGAGACCGCGGAACTGGCCGGCTGGAGCACTTCGATGGTAAAAGTACAAACATGGCGAGCGAAAAAAAAACTTAAGAAACTGTTTCAGGAATTTTTGCCGCAAGTCGGAGAATGATCATGGAAAACTTATTACAAAAACTGGCAGGAAAAGCCCGGCTGGAAACGATGCCGAATGTCGATGTCGTTGACAGCGTCATGCGGATAATTTCACAGCAGAAGTTCACCCCCCAGTCTATCGACAAGCCTTTCGTCTGGATGGCATCGCTATCGACGGCTGCGGCAATTGCTATCGGTTCGTTTGCCATATACGCTTATTTCGCATGGTCAAATCCACTTTCGGAGATGTCTGAAACTATTGCATGGGCACTTTAATGACTGACGGTTTAAACAAAATTGAAAACAAAACACCAGGCATCACCAGGCAGAAGAATCTGCGTATGCTTTTGCTCAGTATGGTCATTCTTGTCGCCGGCATCGTAATAGGTTCTGCCGGCACTACCCTGATCATCGGTAAAAACTCCAGAGAAATTCACCCGTCCGGCCCAGGCTCTGCTGAAAGAATGACCAGCAGACTCAAGGAACGCCTTGATCTTTCAGACGAACAGTTTGCAAAGATCGAACCGATCATTAAAACACACATGGACAAACTTCGCGATATCCAGGACAAGGCACGCCCGCTTATTGAATCTCAGGTCACCCAGATGAAAAACAAGATTTCCAACCTCCTTACAGACGACCAGAAGCAGACTTGGGAAACACAAATGAAATTCCTCGAAAGAGGCTTCAGAATGCAAAGGGGATCCGGCAGAGGACACGGCCCGGGAGAAGGTAGAGGCGGCAGCCCTTACGGACCGGGTAGCCAAAGAGTACCAAGAGAAGGTCAGGAAGGCGGACGGGGTTTCGTACCAGGCGGTGGGGGCCGCGGACCTGGCAGCCCAAGAGGAATGCAACCGCCCCCTGGCCCGGGCGGTGAAATGTGGCGACAAAGACAACTGGAAAACCCGGATTTCCAAAGACCGCCGCTGCCACCAATCCAGGATCAGAACACCACGCAATAACCTGACTCAAACCCCTAAAACTAACCCCTGTCCTTAGACATTTTCTTTAGCCATGCTTCAATCGTTTCTTCGGGACTAAGTTCTTTATTTCTGATTGAAGAATTTTGATGTTTCCTTTCAATCTTATGATCGGATTGACGTTTTTTAATTTCGTCTGTTTTCGGCCTCTTGCCGTTTCCCATTATAGGGATTATTTTATGCTCGTTAATGTCAAGTTGCGGCCACTTCGGAGCGGCATCGCCGGGCTTTAGCGAATGCGGCGTGATAAAGATCGTCAAAACGCTGTGTTTCGTTTCCGTCTCTTCATGTTTGAACAATCCTCCTATAACCGGAATGTCACCCAGGACAGGCACTTTCGATGTAACATTTCCCATCTCCTGCTGCCGCAACCCGCCGAGAACAAGAGTTTGTCCTTCCTTGACGGTGACCTCGGTATTGGATAGTCGTGTCGTCAGTTCCGGCAACCCCGCATCGTCGGTGAACGTAAAGTTTCCGACCTTGACTTCAACCTTGAGATGAATTTTCCCGTTAGCCAGAAGCGTTGGAACGATACGTCCTTCCGTATCGGCAGAGATGTCGCTCTTTTTGACGATCGGTCTGCCGGACGTATCGAACCCCTCGTTGAAGAAGTAGTTCAGCGTTTTGCGAATATTAATAAGAGACTCTTTCCCGCTCATCGCAACCGTGCGAGGATTGGCCAGAATGGTTCCCTCACCGTCTTTAACTAGCGTATTTAATCTCATAAAGAATTCTCGCGGTAAATCTCCGACTCCCTGGTAAAAAGCCTGTCCCATGCCCGGCAGCGAAGTGAGAGTGTCTCGTGCACCGGAAGGAAAACCTCCAAGGTTCGTAGTTTGGGAGAAATTCTGCAAGGGCCTGCCCACCGGCTGGGCCAATGCGAAATGCCCGTCTGCGTAGGCCCAGTCCAGGCCAAGATTGCGGTTTGCCTCTTCGGTAAGTTCGACGGCCATAAGGTCGACAAGCAAATGAGGCGCTTCGGTATCAACCATATTCAAATCCGCTTTCATTTCCTCAAGCACCTCAGCGGGACCTTTGAACAGCATTATGTTGCGAACCGAATTGACTGTAATATATTGGTTGTAGTCAGCAGGTAATGACTCTATTACTTCAGAAACAGTCATGTTCTGCGGTTTTATAACTTCAGTAACATTGCCCTGTAAATTGACAACCCTTTCGGATTGGGCTGCTGTTTCCGGAGAAGTAACCTGCACTGTCGTCTGGACAGTTGAATTTCCGGCGATTACGGTTCTTCTTATCGGCGGGCCAATATGTCGCGATGCAGTAGCACTGATAAATCGTTCCGGCAGATCAAGCCTGTAAATATCAGGCTCGTAAATATCATCTTCCTTGCTGATGATCTTCGCTATTGTAAGCAGGATTGAACGGTTATCCGGCGACCATGATATATCTTCCAGAGTGTCCCTGTCCCAGTGCCCTAATATCATCTTTCTGTCAAACTGTTCACTGTAAACAAGAAGATCTTTGGTTGTCTTTTCCAGGAAATCATAGATACTCAGATACCATCGTGAGTTTTCATATTCAGGATCCGGACCCCAGTTCTTAACATCATAGCGGCGTTTTAGGATAAGGATCTTGCTATTGTCATAGGACCATTTTATTGATTTGAAAAATTCGATTTCACCGGTCTTCCTTGGAAAAGAGGTCATCAGCGGTGTACGACCTCCGCTTACAGGGTCGATAAGGAATATTGCCGGAATAGCCGAGCCCTGATTATCAAACTTGTTGCCCGCGACAAGGATCCATTTTCCGTCCCAGGACCAGAAAAAATCGTCAATATTAAGCTGCTTTTCGGTTGCCGGCGAACTGGCATTCGTAAGATTCTTCGCCTCGCTGCCGTCAGGCCGTGCAACCCAGCAATCGCCGCGATTTTTTTGCCGTTCTGTTTGAGTCATATCGACATCGCTTCCAAACGCAACCCATTCACCGGTCGGACTCCACCTGGGCTCGTCGGTCCTTATTGACTGCGCGTCGATGTCTGTAAGCAGAATTAAATCCTTACCTTCCGGGTCAACCGTAGCGATATCGTAATGACCGGCGCTGGCTTCGAGCTGCATCGACAATCTCGGCGGCACCAGCGGGCTCCACTTGTGTTCCAGGATCTGTCCGCGGTCTGCAAGAATCCTCCAGAACCTGCCTGATTCTGTATCGGTTACCCATAACTGGCGTTTTTTCGACGCCCCACCCAACACCTTGTAGGCAACGTATTTGTTGTCAGCCGAAAAGAATGGACCGTCATCAGCGCTAATACAACCCTCCGGATAGGGAGAAGAAATAGCTTTAGATTTTTTAGTGGCAAGATCATAAATGAAGACCCCACCCTGACTCTGGCTGTTATCGGCATTGGAAAACTCGTAGGAAAGCTTTGTCCCGTCCCATGACCACTCCGCGAAGATTGGGTTTCCGATTTGGGTTACGGCCTCTTCGCCGGTGCCGTCGGATTTCATTATCATCAATTGCCCTTGGCTGGACGTCTGATACCTGGCAAAAGAAATCATATCACTGTTATACGACCAAAGCATCGCCAGAGACTTGCCGTCATCAGTAAGCGGAGTAAGCTTAACGCCATCAGCAATAAACTCGGCCTGAACAACACCAACTATGAGAAATAAAAGTAATACAACCGGCAATATCCTGCTAAAACAGTTTAGAAAGTATGCCCCTGTTTGATGTTTACCATACAAACGTACAAATAACATATTATACCATTCCCAACAAATATTTGCGTCTTATACACAATAAAAAGACCGCTGATCACGATCAACTAATAATAAAACGCTTAATTGACATGAGATATTGCCAAAAAAAATAAGAAATCCAATACGTCCATTTGAACACAAAAACGCAATTTTGGCCAAAGCAAATTACTACCCACGATACAGCCATATCTTCAAACCGCAAGGATCCTAAATCATACAAAATTACAGGTCTGTTAATACTGTATTTTTTGAGCAATGCAAAAAACCCAGCTTTATCAAATGAAAAGCCGGGTATAAAAAGCATTTCTGGATACATTAGGTCCCGCGACAAAGAAAGCGGTAAAGAAACGGTAAACCTATGGACAACTTTTTCGAGGATTTTACTTGCCTGTGATAATCCAATTAATCGGCCCTTCATAGTGCCCGGTAAGCTTGGGCAAGATAAGCGAGAACCACTCGACAGACGTAGAGCAGAGCAACTTCTTGCACAAAACCATCAGTTGGCTTAGTTGTCTTTGCTGCTTTTACCAAAGAGGTTTTGATTCCATGTTTCGATAGACTTGTCGACCTCTTCGGCTTTGATCTGGCCGGTTTTGACCGGCAGCCACAGCGAGACTTTTGGCACATAAGTAATCACCATCAGGGCCACCGCCATTGCACCAAAGA
>JAIPFN010000175.1 GCA_021736615.1 Phycisphaerae bacterium
TGGAAGGTGCCAACAATAAGATCAAGGTTATTAAACGTAAAGCTTATGGCTTTCATGACTCAAAATATTTCGCATTAAAAGTAAAACAGGCCTTCGCAGCCTGATAAATTAACCAACTTTTTGGGAGTTGAACCTTAAAAATATACTTAACAATAAATGACTTGCTTTCCAGAATAGCTCTTGCTCCGGTAGGCCCTAAGTTGATCAGGTAACCGGGAACATCTTTGTCCGGCCCGGATTTGGTCGGCGTTTCCCAACGACCGCGGTTATCCTTTTCGATGGCAATCAGGCTTGAGTTGAAGACCGCCAGTAATACCAGCGTCAAAAATAAGCAGCGAATGTTTCTTAATGTCATATGACCATTTCCTTTGTTTGAATGTTCGAGTCCGGGATTTCCCATATACAATTATATGTTTTAGATCAGCTTTCACCGCTGACCCTCTTTTCTAGTAGAATACCAAATATACCGCAAAAACTCAAGGTTTTAATTTAATTCGCATAGACATCTAAACGGGTGGGTTTAAGTTTTAGCTATTGACATCCAGGCTTACTTAATGTACTTCTTTTGTATAAAGTCTTTTTCTAGCTAAGGAGTTATTCATGGACATCAAACACGTTGGCCGCTTCAGGATCATGGGCTGCATTTTGTTCTGTTTAGTATTACTTGGTTCGGCGACCGGTGCCGAGGAAACCTTGCGTCTGCTAAGCTACAACATTCACATGTGGGAGCCGTCCGTTGAAGCCCTGACAGGCGTTATCAAAGCCGCCGACCCTGATATTGTAGGATTAAATGAAGCCTGGACAGAGAAGCGCAACACCGAGATCGCAAAGGCCCTGGGGTATAACATAGTTTGCGGCGGCCATGGAGTACCAGGCAGCAAAACTAAAAGATCCCATTCGGTCAATGACTATTACATGCCCCAGGTCCTATTGACCAGGCACAAAATAGTACATTCCCAGGTATTCAATGCCATGGCGGTAAAGGACTGGGAATCTAAACCGGATTTCGATCCTAATGTCCCCATTTATCGCGGCGGAACGCTAGCCGTACTGGAGACAGCCAAAGGCAGCCGCGTCGCTGTCTTTGTCCTTCACCTGCATCCATGGGGAGGTACCAGCGAGAAAATGACCGAGATGCGCCTCAACGAGATAAAGGCCATTGTCGGCAAGCTCAAACCCTACGCTAACCTGCCCGTTCTGATTATCGGCGATCACAACACGCGCTCGCACTTGGACGGCATTAAGGGCTGGAAGGTAACACCATACCTCCAAAAGCAGGGTTACAAGGACATCTACAGAACCGTCCACCCCGACCCGAAGGCCTTTCCGGGCAAAACGTCACAAGAAGGCCGTATCGACTATATTTTCTGTAACAAGCATGTCACCCCGCTCGACAGCAAAGTACTCACTGAAGGAGTGTTTGGTTCAAAAGGCTTCGGTCACTCCGATCATTTGGCACTGCTGGCAATAGTGAAAATAGCTTCGACTGACCCATAAAAGCCCGAAGCGCAAGCGCAGGGATAATAAACAAGCCAAGCCAACAAAAACCCGAAGCGCAATCGCAGGGATAAAACGCAAAGAATGCGGTAAGACGCCCACACAGAAGCGCCGGTGCTCAAGGACGTGGTGCCCAACTCGTACCGCCGGCTTCCAGCCAACATCATTGTGCTATACTGCTTAAAAAGGATTATATGGGCTAATCTCATTTTCTACCTGACTGCCGCCAGACAAAAATAAAACCTCCGATGCACACTATTGTGATAATGCTATAGACCAGCCGCCACTTAATCTGAACAGATCTTTCCAGCGGTTCGAAAGTAGCCATAAAACCAAAGACACAAAACAGCAGAACGCCCGCAAGCACCAAACTTACCAGAGTCCTGGACACAATCCTGATTATCTTATTTATATCCATTGATAATTAAGCCTTAATTGGGGAACACACTCACCTATTATTTTAAAATCGCAGTAAATAGGGGGCAGTATTTTAAAAATAATTTCGGCCTTTTCTCTTACCCTCTGTGGCCCACTTTGTTGCTGAGCGAAGCGAAGCCCGTCTTTGGCGGATGGCAAAAAAAGCCCAACCCAAAAAAGTTGTAAGCAAAACCAAACAAAACAAAAAACCATTTTTAAATCTTTTCTCTTTCCTGATAGAATACCAAATATATCGCGAAAACTCAAGATTTTAATTTAACCCGGACTTGACATATTTAGTAGTGCAAAAGAAATGAAATTTGTTAGAATAGAGCAGATCAAGGCCGGACTGAATAACCATTTTAAATAATTAGAAAGGAGATCGATATGGGCGAGAAAAATAAAGGCAAAAAAGAAACACAGAAAAAAGCATCGCTTAGTCTAAAGGAAAAACGAAAGTTGAAAAAGGCAAAGAAATAGAGGAGATTGATAAGATGGAAGAAAAAGATACGCAACTGCCGAGTGAGGACATCTCGCCGGAGGTTCTTAAACGCGCGATGAAAGCATTCAAGAAGCGGCTTAAGCTTACAGCGTTGGATGAAGACTCACGGCTGGGCCGCGGAGCCCTTTCAGGCGGAGCCCAGGGTGTTTATGCAATTAGACCGCCAAACCAGTTCCCGCCTGAAGTATGGCAGGAATTGCAACGCCAGGGCAAACTACGAAACTCCGGACACGGCCTGTACGAACTACCAAGACTAAAAAAATAAAAACAAACGCAAAGAATGCAGTAAGTCGCCCACACAAAAGCGCGGGTGCGCGAGCACCCCGAATAGGAATCAATGAAAGACCTGCAAGTTTTCTATAACAACAAAAACACATACACCGGGTGGCATCGCCCGCTCCGTGCCAGATGGTAAAACATACAGGGAGAACGAAACGGGAGAACGAAACGGGGTACGGTACCTTTTTAAAATAAATCGCCGTTCTTGCAGCCTTAAACGCCTATTTTTCCTTGTTTTACAAAAATAACTATAAATTTGACATTCAAATCCAAGGGCTCTGCCGCAGCCGGCTTAATTAAACCTTGCTGGCTTTATTGCCGCCCCAAAACCTCTTTCACGCAAATATGGAACATCCGCCTATGGCGGAATAAATAATCAATCATAAATAATAAATCAAAACCCCTGCCTGCGGCTACCGAGATGACGAATATCTAAAGTTGAGAATCTATAATGTCCACACCAGCACCTACGCATTAACCGGATGAACCAAAATTACACAATCTTTTTACTGTCGGTTTTGCTCGCGATCTTGTACAATTCTTTCTGCATGGCTACTCCTTTTAAAATATAAGTAACTACTCTACCTGATTTTACAAAAATCAGGCTGGAGTAGTCATCGCTTTTTTAACCTCCAACTATAGTTTGGACATCGTCAAGGAAATTGTATTATTGCTGATTGAAGAATTAAAGAAAGGCTCGCCACAGGCTTTCCAGGTTCTTGTGGAACTACATTCTCGCAACGTCATTACTACTTGCTATGGTTTTGTCAATAGCAAAGAGGATGCTGAAGACGTTGCGCAAGAGGTTTTTCTTGAAATCTACAGGTCTGTTCGTCAATTTCGCAAAGAAGCAAACCTCGATACTTGGATATATCGAATATGTATCAACAAGTCCCTTGATTTTGTTCGTAAACAGAAACGCAAGAAGAGAATTGCTGACCTGAGGGGGCTTTTTGGCTCTAAAAATAGAGTTTTCATCAGCGCCCATCAAAAATTAGAAGAAAAAGAGCGAAAGGAAATATTACAGGGGCAAATAGCCTTACTAGCTGAAAATCAACGAGTTGCACTGATTTTGAGTCAATTTGACAAGTTCAGCAACAAACAAATCGCTGAAATTATGGAAATCAGCGAGTCGGCGGTGGAATCGCTACTGCACAGGGCAAGAGAAAACCTTCGAAAGCACCTGGCAAAATATTTTGAAAATAAATTATAAAGACCCACACGGCAGATTACTAATTGACGTCTAAAGTAACAGAAAGGCAAAATTGAACATGGAAAACAGAATTGAACAAGAAGTTAATAAAACACTCGAATGTATGGGTGGTGACTTTGAGATTCAAGTTAGTCCTGTGTTTACTGAGAATCTTAACCGAAGAATGTCTGATGTTCATATCAGCCGAGGGGCTGGATTTAGAAGCCGGTCCTTTTACCCTGTTATGATCGCAGTAATATTAGTTCTTAATCTCGCAATTGGTTTGACGACCTTTACCGATAACAAATATAATGAGGATGATGCAGATAACCAGCTCAGTTCTCTGGCAAGTGAGTATGGAATTGGATCAAATAGCTATTTAGCGTTTTAGAGGTATGGTCATGGACTATTTTACAAAAAATAAGGTGCTTTTCTGGTGTGTAATCGTTTTGATTCTGTTGAATATGGCTTCTTTGGGTTCTTTTTGGATAAAAAAAAGACCGCATGGCCCACCCCCCATGCCAGGCGGGCAGAAAGTTATGGAAGAGCGATTGGATCTTTCCGATCAGCAGGTTCAGCAATTCGAGCAAATCCGCGATGATCATTTTTCTCAGACCATCCCATTGCAGGAAGAGATGCATAAACTCCGATTGGAGTTGCTGGAAGAAATATTCGTTACAACTCCTGAAGAAGCAAAAATCCAGGAAATTCTGAAAAAACTCGAACAAAGGTCGGGTCAGTTTGAGGTGAGCTTATTGCAACATTTTCAGCAGTTGAAAAACGTTTGCGATCAAAAGCAGACCGAAGCATTAAAGTTGATGTTAGCGGATATAATAGAAAGAGGACGTCCTCGTGATCCACGGCGTCATCTTCCGAGACCTAGTGGGGATTTTAGATATGAATCGGGTGGGGATTTTGGTCCGCATCCTGGTCCGCCACATCGTTAAAGATAGATGTAATTAGTACAAATCGATATTTTAAAAAAACAGTATCAAATAGATTGCGCCCAAAGTACGCGCAAAATTATTGAAAGGAACGGTATGATGAAAGTCCAAATATGTTTTTGTTTTGAGGTTATGCTCTTCTTTACTGTGGTATTGTTTTCATCGCTTTCGTTTGCAAGTGGACTGTATGACAATGATGTTATAAATACAATCCAAATGAAATTTGGAGATGACAATTGGGATGCTGACCTGGATGGATTATACCAAAAAGATTACGATGGCGACGGTGAATATGACAGACTTTCATGTACTGTCATTATCAACGAGGTGCAGTATGACCAAGTCGGTGTTAGATACAAGGGTAACAGTTCTTATAGTGCAGGCAATGCAAAAAACCCTTTTAATATCAAGTTGGATGACGTGGTCGAGCAATACTACGAGGGCTATGGAACCTTGAAATTATCAAATGTGTTCAAGGATCCTTCATTTGTCAGAGAAACACTGTCATATGAAATCGCTCGAAAATATATGGACGCCTCCCAGGCTAACTATATGAACGTCTATATTTACAATCATAGTACTGGCCAGTATGATTATCATGGTCTGTATACAAATGTAGAGGCTGTAGACAAAAAGTTTTTGTCGGAACATTTTTATTCGAATGATAACGCTAGATTTAAGTGCAATGGAAGCGACACATGGTCACCCACCAGTGGAGGTACAGGTTCTTCCATAGACTATCTTGGCAGCGATCCATCACTTTATTATGATTATTACCAGCTTAAATCGGATGACCCTAACCATTGGGACAACCTTGTAAATCTGGCTTACAATCTGGAATACAATTCACAGAATTTTGATGATGCGGTAGATTTGGACAGAGCCATTTGGATGCTGGCTTTTGATAATGTTTTAGTAAATTTAGACAGCTATATCGGTCCGTCAAGACAAAACTATTACCTGTACGAAGGTAATGATCAGAGGTGGATTACGGTCCTGTGGGACCTGAATGAATCTTTCGGCGCATTTTCAATGATAGATTCAGGGGGAAGACCGACTGGGCCGGGACACCCCGGAGAAAGCACACCGCTTGACGAAATGGACCCGCTGCTTAGAGACGGGGATGACGGATGGCCATTACTAAATATTATTTTTGGCAACAGCACTTATAAGAAAATGTATATCGCTCATATGAGAACCATTCTTGAAGAAAACTTTTCTAATGAATGGTATGAAACAAGAGCACTGGAAATTCAAAATGTCATTGATTCTACTGTTCAGTCTGATACCAATAAGTTTTATTCGTATTCTGATTTCATTAATAATATTGATTATACTTGCCAGGGTTCTATTGGAATCACCGAACTGATGGATAGCAGAGTGAATTACCTGAGCACTCAATCGTCATTTACTGCAACCGCTCCCGTTATCGGGAATATAGTTCTTTCGCCTGAAGAGCCATCGACAAATTCAAGCGTTTGGATCAATTCCGAAGTTAGCAATGCCAATTTGGTAAAACTTGCATACAGAAATTCCAGCACAGGTAAATTTACTAAAATACAGATGTTTGACGACGGCAACAACAATGATGGGTCTTCAGGGGATGGCACATATGGAGTTTCATTGTCTATTGCAAATACCGATATTGAGTATTATATCTATGCGGAAAACAATATCGCCGCAGTTTTTTCTCCTGAAAGAGCAGAACACGAATTTTATGTAATTGATGTTTCTCCAACTTCTCTGGTCATAAATGAATTTATGGCTGAAAATGACACAACTATTCAGGATCCTGATGGCGGTGTCGGTTATCCTGACTGGTTAGAGTTGTACAATCCCAGTGCAAACACTATCGATCTTGGCGGGATGTATTTAACGGATAATCTCAGCGAATCAACTCAATGTCAGATACCAAGCGGGGTAAGTATCGAACCGTATGGCCACCTGCTTTTCTGGGCCGACAAAGACACCGAACAAGGCGATACTCATCTAAACTTAAAGCTCAGCAGAACCGGCGAAGAAATCGGTTTATTCGATACCGATGCCAATGGTAATGTGCTTATTGATTCAATCACTTTCGGTTTGCAGACAGCAAATATTTCATTTGGCCGCATCGGTGACGGGGATGATAATTGGCAAGAAATTAACTGCCCATCACCCGGTTCGGCAAATCCATCAATCGCAGATTTAGACGGAAATTGTATAGTGAATCTGGCGGACTTTGCTTCGTTGGCTCAGCACTGGATGGAAGTTAATTGCGGAGATTGCAGCGGAACAGATATTACGCGAGACGGAAATGTTAATCTTGATGATTTGATCGAATTTATTGATAATTGGTTTGAAGGAGTTTGAGTTTGTAATAAACTTGAAAATTAACACTAACGAATCTTTTTAGGAGAAAACTATGACCAGGAATGTGAAAACAATTATTACATGGATTGTCACGGTTGTTCTAGTAACAGCGAACACGGCTATTGCATCGGACTGGAAGCGTTATCGTGGCCCAAATGGCTCCGGAATAAGTGATGAAAAGAATCTGCCCATCTCGTGGAGTGAAACAGAGAATATAAAATGGAAGATTCCGCTGCCGGGACCAGGTTCTTCAAGCCCCATCGTCACTGACAGCAGAGTCTTCGTGACGTGCTACTCCGGGTACGGCCTTGATCAAAAAAAACCGGGAGATATAAACAATCTCAAACGTAATCTGCTCTGCATCGATGCGAATACTGGTAAGATTATCTGGGAAAAAACGGTCAAAGCGTTAATGCCCGAGGACCGGTACAGAGGCTACATAAGCGAACATGGATATGCAAGCAATACACCGGTAACTGACGGGAAAAATATATACGTCTTTTTCGGTAAAACAGGTGTTTTTGCATTCAATTTGGAAGGGAAACAACTCTGGCAGAAAAGCGTTGGCACTCAGTCATCGAACAGGAAATGGGGTTCTGCAGCCAGTCCTGTTGTTTATAAGAACCTGGTCATCGTTAATGCTTCCGAAGAAAGCCGCTCAATTATTGCCCTGGATAAGATAACAGGCAAAGAAGTTTGGTCCTTCAAGTCGGATAAACTGGAACTGTCCTATGCAACACCGGTATTGGTTCAATTGGAAAAAGAACGGCAGGAAATGGTGATCTCCCTGCCGCAGGAAGTCTGGGCTTTCAATCCAGACTCCGGCGAGGAAACCTGGTACGCTGTCATGAAATTCGGAGGGAACATCTCACCTAGCCCGGTTGAAGCAAATGGGGTAGTTTACGTTTTCGGAGGTTATCCCTCCACCGGTGGAGTTGCAATACGTACAGGAGGCAAGGGTAATGTGACAGACAGCAATCTTTTGTGGTCAAACAAGAATGCGTCATATGTTCCTTCGCCGCTCGTTTATGAAGGTCACTTATATTGGGTTAGTGATATGGGGTACGCTTTTTGCATGGAAGCGAAAACCGGCAAAGTTGTCTTTAAAGAACGCCTCGATGCCAGGGGCGGGGGAAAACCCTTCTATGCTTCGGTCGTTTTGGCAGATGGCAAGATCTATGCTGTTAGTCGCAAGAAAGGAACCATTGTATTCGCAGCCAAACCTCAATTTGAACAGTTAGTACACAACAAACTTACCTCCGATGATTCCGACTTTAACGCAAGCCCAGCCATTAGTAACGGAAAGCTATTTCTTCGCTCAAATAAATATCTATATTGCATTGAAAGAAAGTCGAAAGAAAAGGCAACTGTTGAAAGCAAAGATGTCAAATTGTGATGACTGCGACGGTATAGATATTACCCAGGACGGCAACGTTGACATTGATGATTTGATTAAGTTAGAGCCTGTCCGAGATTTCGTTTTTTGTAACCATTCACAGAAAATTTCATAAAAAACTTAGACTGTTAAAATAGGCAACTTGCGCTTTTGCGAATATTGTGATACAAATGACGTCATGGATAACAAAGACATTATTATCGCCGAGCAGCAGGCCACTATTGCCAAACTTACTAAAACAATTGCGTGAATTAAAAGGGTACGAGGGGCTGTTAAAAGTCCGTAGCGTCGGCTTCCAGCCGACAGTTCTATGCCCTACGGCTCAAATAAAGACTTGATGATAAATGACAACTATGTTATTTTTCTAATTAATCACTTTTTCAACAGCCCCTCTGACCCCTTTAATTTCTTGTTAGCGATACTCGTCCTCAATGCCTGCTTTTGCGGCAATTGCCTTTGCCTCTTCGGTTTCTGCTTCTTTGTCGCCAAAGAAATTGCTCTTCCACGTGTGCCATTGGCTCTGGCTCTGGTTAAAACGCACTGAGCTGCCGGCAGTACGGTAGACAACGTTCTCTTCAAAGAGGAAACCCTTGCTTGCCTGGTCAATAAAGAACCCATTGTTTGGCGAGCCGACAGCGTGTGGATTGCGGTGGACGTCATGGATGTGATTTCCGCGCAGAACCGTCGACGGCTGGATTCCCAGGGTGTAGATACCGCCTCCGTCGGCAAGTTGTTTCATGACGTCGTGAATGTGGTTATTCTCAACGACACATTTCATTTGCGTTGTCGGTGTCAGGTTCCACCGAAAACCAATGGAAATTCCTGTGTAGGGCATGTCGTGGATGTGGTTGTGGGCGATCCTAGTATCAGCGGAAAAAGCGGCGAAGACACCACAACCGCCCCGGCTGTCCAGACCGCATCGCCGGATATGGCAATTGACCACCTCGTTGCCAACAGGCGCGTCGGACGGGTCTTTCCAGTCTGCAGCCAGGTTCTCATTCTCGATCTCGCCTACTCCGCGCCAGCCGACCATCACGCCGTTACCGCCTATGTCTTCAATCGTACAACCAATGATTGCGTTCTTTCGGCAGCCGGGACCGAAACCGATTCCGGAGGGATTAAGGTGTGCAAAACGGCACCGCTGAAACATGATGCCCTCGGCCCATGCGCATTCGATCGCGACAGGCCGAACGTACGTCCGTTCTTTCATCGTCGTCCCGTAATGTGCCGCTTGAATCTCGTTGTACCCGATGGCTGGAAGCGAAAAGTCTGCGTGTTCGAAATGAATGCCCTTAAAGCGAATATTGCCAACGGGCTTTTCCTTAGTACCGGTGATCACAACCAGTCGCTCCAGCCGAGGTGCGACTGCGACGGTTTTGGTCATACCTTCGGCTTTACGCGGCAGGTAGTGCAATTCGCCGGCGGCTTTATCGAGGAACCACTCCCCCGGCTGATCAAGAAAGTCGCGTCCATGCTCAAGATATCCGAACCTGCCGGGCACTGCCGTGGTATATTGTCCATGACCAATCCAGCCCATCGCTGTTGAGGTCGTGACCTGCTTGTCATCGGAAGCCTTAATGAGCCCGCGGGTAATTGACCAGTGCTCAAAAACCACTAACTCAGTCCCTTGCCCGGCAAGGTCAATCTTCGCAAGTGGTTTATTAAAAGTGAAGGTTTTGACACCGTTGCCAACGGACGCTATGCGCAGGTCGCTATCGGTGTTGGGCCAGCGTGAACGCACGGCTTGGCACCCATCGACCACCAGTTGACGGAAGAACCATTTTCCGGCCTTAACATCCGGCAAATCTGCGACCCACTGGCCTCGCTCTCCCTTTCTCCAGTTTGTGATCTTTCGCCCTCCGCTCAGTACAACTGTTTCGTTACTTTGGGCGGTATACGTAATGGGAAACTCCTTAGTCCCTGAGTCTTCAGGGCCGAATAACAGGGTACCTGTCAGTTCATACGTACCGCCGTGCAGGAACACGGTAACCGGCTCCTGAAGGCCTTCGGCGATCATCTTTCGGACCTCAATCTTTGCACGTTCCAACGTTCTAAACGGGCTGGTCCCGGTTCCGGCAGCGGTGTCGTCACCTTCTACCGACACATGAAACTGAAGGGTAAGCGCTGGGGCTGCAACAAGAAAAGCGGTACAGACAAGTATCGTGACGGTCGTAGTTACAATCGATTGTCGAGTAGACATAATATAGTTCCTTCAAGGGGATTAAGGGCTGCGGTACCTTTTTCGCAAGAATCGCTGTTTGTGGTGCGATTTACTGCGTTTTTTGCTTGGTGAACATAAATAACTATTCAGAATTATTGAGTCCCACACGCGTTTTTCTCTGTGCTAAAAGTATATTCCGACAAACCGGCGCGTTTCTTAATTTTGGATTGCATAAATACACTAAAAAAGGGACAGGTACAACCTGCCTGCGGCAGAACGTAGCCAGTCCCCTTTTTTTAAGCATGGGTAAAAAGAGTATTACCCATGCCGGAAAGCTGCTTTAATTAGTCTTTTGCTTCCTGCTTTGTTACGATCGGTACGTAACCAATTTCCAGACCCTTTGGCGGGGTGAGGATCAGAGCCGGATCGATGTCAGCGAGTTCGCCGAATGCCGGTTCCGGCAGGTACTGTTTTTCCTTTGTCCAGTGGCGGTGGAGTTTTTCTACACGCTTCTGGACTACTTCGCGTTCGGCCTTAGTCAGGTCTGCATTTAGCATCGCAGGCTGATCAGCGAAACGGTACCAGTAGTATGTTACCTTTGTTCCGTCACCCGGATAAGCGTAGAACGGTCCGGCTACTGGGCCAGGAGATTTCCAGCAGGTCTCTTTGCCTGTTGGTGTCACGTATGGTCCGAGTGGAGGGCCGTCCGGTTTGGCGAATTTGACATCGTCAAGTCCGAGATCCGTGGGAACGTCTTTACGTTTTACCGGAACCCAGATCGGTTTGTCTTTCTTGTCTTTGCTGAGCTTATAGTATTGAGGAAGAGTGATCAGCGAACCGTTTTTGGTTTCTGTTTTGGTTACCTTATCCATATCCCACTTAAATCCAAAGCTCGTCGGGTCAGACGCAAACGGAGTTGCAAATGAATCCCATGCAATACGAATTCTTTCATCCCTCTGAGTTTTTGGAGGATCGATTCTCCAGCTGGACCAGCCGCTGCCGGGGATCTGGTGAATAGTCGAAGCAGTTGGG
>JAIPFN010000176.1 GCA_021736615.1 Phycisphaerae bacterium
TATAATGCTGTCCTAAAAAATCTTTCAAAACCAACAAAACACCCCAAATAAAGCAAAATTTGCCAATATTCCGACTTACGACTCACGACTTACTACTTACGCACTCCTGACCAAAGCTTTATCTGGGACAAGAGTGATAATGTATAATGATTGATTCGACCTGAAGGGCAAGGCATTTCTGTGGGTATTAGACAAAAGTTCAGCGCATTTGTCAATGATGAGGTTGAGATATGAGTATTTTTTTGCCAATTGCTAATTGCTAATTTCCGTTCTTGGCCTTTTCCATTTCCTCCTGGCGTTTCTTCATCATCTCCATGAACTTTTCTTCAGAAGCCTTGATCTTTTCGATAAGGTCCGGCCGTTCGACCTCTATCCTGTTAAGCAATCCCTGCTTCATAACGGTTGGATAGTAAGGATCGTTCAGGAAATCTCGCAGGGCCATATAGCTGAGCATCTCAAAACTGGGAAGGTCGACACGTCTGACCTTTTCGTCGCTATAAAGTTCAACATAGTGCTTATGAAGCTCCCTGGCAAACTGCTCCCTGGCAAACGACTCTTCGTCCTGGTTATTGGCATAAAGGAAATACGACTCCCGCAGCGACATCATCAACTGTTCGGTCGCGTCGTGAATCTCAAGGTCCTTGATCTCCTCGCGCATACGTTTCTGCACGAATTCAAAAAGGCTGACATTATAGTCATCATATTTATACACATCCCTCAGTTGTTTATAAATCTTACCCGCCTTGGCCTTGTGCCCGGCCTGGTAGAAAGAATACACGGCGTTTTCAAGCATATTCTTGTGTCCGCCGCGAACCGCTTTCGGGTTCGACCCTTCCATCTCAAGATACTTGGAGATTTTTTCCCGCCAGAGCCTATCACAAACATCGAACATCCGAAGATCAGGACGAAGGTAAACAGAGGGCAATTCTCCAGGTATCGGGTAAATGATTATCCTTCCCATCCTGTAGAGCTTTTGCAGACTGTGGAAAACGATTCGGTCGGTATTTTTCTCGTCGACGGAATACTCGCCCGGTTTGCCGGCACGTTCCAGGCCAAGTTCGGCCCAGTAAATCGCATGAACGTCGGCATGCTCCCAGTTAAGCGGAGAGGTCTTCTCGGAGTCCTCCAGCGAGATCGGACCGTACTTCTTATTAAGCTTATCCATAAACTCAATGTCGAGCTTCCACTCGTTTCGCAGCACATAAGCCCTGGCAAAAACATCCAGTTTTTCATAAGCGTCCGTACCCCGCCAAAGATCCAGAACGTCAAAAACCTTCGGATCGAACTGCTCGGGAGTAATATTTAGAAAACTAACCGCGAGATCCCTATCGTCTTTAAACTGCTCATCGGCTTGTCGTAACGCCGCGACCAGTTCGGCAACTTTCGGAGCCTTCAAAAGCTCCTGAACTTCTTTCGGAGCCTTAAAGAATCTGGCAAAGTCCTCATGCATAACTTCGTCATATTCATTGGCCGGTTTGATAATCTTTCGCATCGCCAGGGCAAGTTCCCGCTTGTAGTGCTTATGGCAATCGTCGGTCACTCCGCCGATCTTGTGCTGGAATATCCATGCCAGCGACCTGTACAGCAAGATCGAATGGGGATTTTTCTCTATACCCTCGTCACGCAAAAGCTCGTAACCGTTGCGAACCCACATCCAGCGTTCCTCCCAATTCTCCCTGGGAACAGAAACTGAAATATTATACGCCATGTTCCAGGCCTGGAAATCCCAAACCTCGGCAAATCTCGGCTGTAAAGTAGTGATCCATTCAGCGATCTGCCTGGCATCGAAGAACTGACCCTCTTCCTTAAGTTTTTCCGCACGCATCCACAGGATATCGACGACAAGCCCGCGAAACGCTCCCAAAGCCACCGTCGCAAAAGCAAGCGAAGGCGGAGCATTCTCCAGTGCCGGTGTACTAACAAGCTTTAGCTCCTCACGCGACTGACGAAGACTGTCAAGCCGACCGGAAGCCCCGATAAACATCGCAACTGCCAGCACAAAACAAACCAACCGAACTATAGTATCATGCAAACGCATATAATTTATTTTCTTTCAACAGTCTTAATTCCAAACGTTGTATTTCAAACGTTAATATTCACACCTATTCTTTCACACTGTTTCTTTCACACTGTTTTTTTCACACCTGTTTTTTTCACACCTGTTTAAGCAGTTATCTTCGCTATCTCACGTTTATGGAAGATAAGCATTCCCAGAAGTATCAATACCGAAGACTTTATAAAACCGGTAACAAGGAAAATCTTTCCAAGCGTGCTCCACTTCAAAAACTCGCCGGACACCATATACGGCGTAGGATTGAACTGACCGTCAAATACCGGCAAAAGCCAGAGCATCGGTTTAATTGTAAAGAAATAGACCAATGTCAATTCCTTGCCCAACATGCCGATCGCCTCGACAATAAAACCATTGACGGTTCCCGTAAAGAACACGACCACACAGATAAGTATCGCCACCGGAAAAGAAAGCCAAGTAGAAACCGAAACTCCGAGCGCCGCCAGAAATATCAGCCTCGTCAGGATCACCGCCATCGCACGTGCATAGTTGCCGGCAAACGAACCGGCTCGATAAAGCAGCTTAACCTCTTTAGCCACGACCGTCGTACCGTTTGCAAAAGGATTGTGCAGCACTACCGCGACATAAGCCTCGTCGTCGGTGGAAATCAGATCGCTTGGAAACTTAAACTCCTGAACAGTACGAACTGCGTCCGAGCTTTTATAGGTGCCGACCCTCGTCTTAACATCCTTCATAGCCGCCCTGTTATCGCCGATAGCCCACTCACTGTAAAGAGTCTCGACACCCGGCGAGACGGATTCAAGCTTGTACTGCACAAAAAGAACGTCGGCGGCGTTTGTCGGACGAACATTTTTAAATTGCCACACCCTGCTTTCACCGGGCCTGATATTAGTAACCTTACCGATCTCCTCGGCCATGATGGTCTGTTTGACTTTCTTCGTCTGAGCTATCGTCATATCCCCCGGAAGAACGCCGTCCTTGACCCTCCTGACGAATTTCTCTTCGCAACTCGTCTTTATCGCCTCCATATCAATAGGATCGGTAAGAACCGCCCGCGATGTAAAGAACCCGTCGTTCGCCTTGGCAATCTCTTTCTCGTCGGCATCGACCATTTTAGGCATAAAGTACGTAAACCCAAAAATAACCCCGCCGAATACCGCAAGAAGAAAAACGTCAAGAATTACAACCCCGAGAAACTTTCCTATTACAAGCTCAAAACGCCGCAAGGGTTTCGTAAGCACAAGAAATATCTGCTTTCGCTTGATCTCATCTGTAAGAGTATGCGTCGAAACGGCGATAGTAAGAACGCACAAAAGCAAACTCGTCAGCGAAAGTCCATAGCTGACAAACGTCTGAAGCTTACCCATAAGCGTACTGTCGCCGCCCATGACAATGCCCATCAGCGGAAGAAGTATTCCGAGCATTACGATAATGATAACGGCAACTTTCATACGAAGTGCCTGCGAAATTGTATTCCTGGCAACGGCCCAGATACTACCCATTTTCGGACCCCTCAACACTGTCGGTAGAACCGTCGCCCTTGCCGATCAGTTTATTAAGCAGGTCACTGTTAACTTCCGATCCGCCTGTCTCTTCGGCACCGGCAGTTTCAACCGCACCGGTCGTCTCTTCAGTACTGACCAAATCTCCGGTCTCTTCCACAGCCGCCGTCTTAGTCAGTTTATCAAGAAGATCGGACTTTGGCCCCTCTTCAGGCATTTCTACAGCCTCCGGTTTTGCAACCGAAACTTTCTCGACCGGCTCACGTTCAACCGACACAGAAATCAGATCATCGAGAACACCCTTTTCGGGCTGCTTCGGCGGCGCTTGATCCCTAAGAAATCCGCTGATCTGACCGGTATTAACCGCACCGCTTGTAGCCTGATTTTCATTCTGTGCGCTTTCGACAGTACGAATAAAGAATTGTTCAAGCTTATCCATCGGCGAACTTATTTCGCAGTCGGCCTTTTCCTTTTTTATTATCTCTCTTATCTGTTTGAGCGCTTTATCGCTTATGGCACTGGTAAGGATCTGCTTCTGATCGGTCTTTTGCAAAAGCGTATCGACCGTACCTTCTTTCTGCATTCGCCCGCCATAGAGAATCCCTATCCTGTCGCAAACATCTTCCACATCGGCAAGCAGGTGGCTGCAAAGCAAAACCGTCTTACCGCGTTTGGCAAACTGAATAATCATATCCTTCATCTGCCGCGTGCCGATAGGGTCCATACCGCTCGTAGGCTCATCGAGAATCAGAACTTCCGGATCATTGATAAGAGCCTGAGCAAGCCCGATACGCCGTGCCATACCCTTAGAAAACGTCCCGACCTGACGGTTGGCCATAGAAGTCAAACCTACCATATCAAGAAGATCGTCGATACGGGCCTTGCGAACTTTTCGCGAAAACCCGAATATACGACCATAAAAATCCAGCGTCTCACGAGCTGTCAGATATTTATAAAGATACGACTCTTCCGGAAGATAACCCACCCGGTTGCTGATCTTAGGATCCCTGCTCGAGCCGCCAAGAATCTGCGCGGCACCCTTACTCGGATGGAGCAAAGAAAGCAGTATCTTCATCGTAGTAGTCTTACCCGAACCATTAGGCCCAAGCAGACCGTAAACCTCGTTATGTTTGATCTGAAGATCCAGGTTGTCAACGGCGACAACCTTCGCCCTTCCCCACCAGTCGGGAAATATCTTAGTCAAAGCAAACGTCTCAATAGCATATTCAGATTTTTCTTTTGCCATAAAAATTGTCTCGGCCGTCAGGCCGAAGCCTCAATTCGTAATTAGTAATTCGTAATTATTCTTTAGTGTGCGGGTCGAGGTGCTCGCCGTATCTAACCAGTCTGGCACTGTTAAAGATAACAATAACCGAACCAAGGAAGTGCAGTACCGCCGCAAAGACGATATTAACCCAACCTGCCGCCGCAGCCGAGATTCCCGCAGCGATAAAGAAAATACCGAAGAAAAGGTTCTGCATAATAACCTGCCTGGTCTTGCGAGAAAGTTGAACCAGGAAAGGCAGCCGGCGTAGGTCATCGCTCATCAGCGCGATAGACGCCGTATTGATCGCCACATCGCTTCCCGCCGCACCCATAGCGATACCAAGATCACCCGCCGCAAGAGCCGGCGCGTCATTGATACCGTCACCGACTACCGCGACAATATGCCCGTCCTCGCGAATCTGCTCAACGACTGCGAGTTTATCCTGGGGCAGACACTTGGCCTTATAATCCGTACACCCAAGCTCGGCGGAAATCTTATTGGCCACTTCCGCCCGGTCGCCGGTCAGCATCGTAACCCTGCGAATACCTGCCGCAAACAACTCCGCCACAGCCGCCTTCGCCTGCGGTCTGGACTTATCCTGCAACCCGATCCAGCCGATACAGTCATTGCCTCTGGCAATATACAAAGTACTGAATCCCTGTTCTTCGTGCATCGAAGGATCGCTGATATTGCTAACATCGATCCCGTTTTCCTGAAGGAAAGTATCTCTGCCCACAAGCACTTTGACATCTCCGACATTCGCCGCAACACCCTTACCGGGCGTCTCATGGAAATTCACCGGTGCAGGCAGTGGCACGTTCGCCTCTTTGGCCAGAATATTCAAGGCCCGCGCCGCCGGATGCTTACTCATCTGTTCTGCGCTCGCTGCCAGTGCCAGCATATCGGCAGGGGCAACACCTTCGGCAGGCTCGATTTTCGTAACATACAACTGACCCGTCGTCAGTGTTCCCGTCTTATCGAAGACAACGCTGGTTATCTTACCGGCGATTTCAAGCAGCGAAACATTCTTGATCAAAATACCAAGCCTCGCCGCAGCCGAAAGCGACGCTACCATCGCAGTAGGAGTCGCCAGAATAAGAGCACACGGACACGAAATAACCAATGCCGAAATAACCCTGCTCATATCGTGAGTAAAAAACCAGATAATACCGGCGACCATAAGGATCGTAGGAATATACCAGCGGACATTCTTATCGATAATACGCATGATCGGAATCTGCGTCTTTTCCGCGGCCATGATAAGCGACTGTACCTTACCGAGCGTAGTATCTTTACCTGCCTTGGTAACTGTAATATCCAGAACACCGGTCAGGTTGGTGGTACCGGCAAAAACCTGCATGCCCACAACCTTATCAGCCGGCAAAGACTCACCGGTGATCGTCGCCTCGTTGACCGTACTTACACCGACTTTAATATCGCCGTCGGCGGGAATATTGTCACCCGGCCGAACCCTTACGACATCACCCGGCGAAAGATTACTGACCTTGATCTCGATTTCATTTCCTTTGGAGTCAACTCGGCTGGCCACTGTAGGCGTCAGCTTGATGAGAGACTCGATAGACGCCCTCGCGCCAAGTGCCGTCCGCGTTTCCATCAACTCGCCAAGCAGCATAATAAACGCCACCAGCCCGGCCTCGACATAATCGCCCATCGCAAACGCGGCGATGATAGCAAGAGCGACAAGCTCGTCCATGTGCATATGCCCGGCGAACATACATTTCAGTGCATGCCATATCACCGGCAGTGCCAGCAGAAAAGCACCGACCATTGCAACAAGCTCAACCACTTCCGGCTGCTCGTCATAAAACAATGGAGCGACAATACTCACTATAAGCAAAACGCCGCCCGCAAAAGTAGCGATAAGAGCCGCGCTGACACGGAGTTTCTTGACTTCCGTACTTTCGTGGTGGGTTAGTTCTTGTTCTTTAATATGTAAATGTTTATGGGCCATAGTTCCTTGTCTCTAAAACAGTCTAATGCTATGCCTGGGTTAACAGCCTCAACAAAAAGGCCGAATCCTGAATCCGTAACTAAATACTCTACGCCGAAGGCGGTTCATTTTTCTTCTTTGCGGCAAACTCACCACTCACAACTTACTACTCACCACTTTCTTCTTCTTTCTTCTTCGTTTTTTTAATAGAAGGATTGCGATTGATCATAATACGCATTTCATCGCCTTCTTCGGCTATCATCTTTTCGTCGGCCTTTTCCATCACTTCTCTGATCATCTGCTGGTAAATATCCTGCAAAACCAGCTCCGGTCTTTTGCGGAATTGCTCGAGTACGTGTTCAAGGTATTCGCCATTGGCCCTGGCCGACTCAACGGTCTCGGTTCTGTAAGCTCTCGCCTCTGCGATCCTGCTCTGGGCATTACCGGCCAAACGCGTGAAAAGCCTTTCCCTTTCCTCGTCCGTCAAAAATTTCTTTTTAAGCTCGTCGAGGACTTCTTCGGAATCTGCCCCGCCGGTCTGGTTCAGCTTCTGTTCGGCGTAGGCCTTTGCATTATTTACATGCGTCCGGCTCTCCTGCCGGGCCTGGTTGGAAGCTTCGAACACCTCGTTAACCTGTCTTGGCCACGTGATCTTCTGCGGCTGGACCGACTCGACGACTATACCGCTTGATATCGCATCGAGTTTTGCCTGCAATTTTTTCTCAACGTCGACCGAAATTTTTTCGCTGTGTTCTATAGCCTCGTCGAGAGTAAAATCGACCAGCGTCGAAACAACCGCGTCGTCAGTAAGTGCCGTAAGCAGCGGGTTTACATCCTTGGCCATAACGTTAAGGATTTTTTCGCCGGGACCGGGAGCCTTGTAAAAAATGTTGCGGAAAAACAGTTCAACGTCGGCTATGCTGTAAGTCAACTTCCACTTGGAATGAACTATACTATAGTCACTGCCTTCGCCCTGCGCACTGTCGTTTCTCATAAGACTGTATCCGTCCTGTTGGCCCAGGGTAGCCGGAGGAGCCGTTTTTCGGCCTGAATCGAAATACCAGAACGAATCGACATCCAGAACCTGCTTCTGGGTAACCGGAATCGTAACTATCTCATCAATAGGTGCCGGCCACGCCCAGTGAAGTCCGCTTTCAAGAACACGTACACCACCGGCATCACTACGGATCTGACCAAAGTGAAGCACGATCGCCTGCTCGCTGGGTTCAACCGTAAAAACGCCCGACGCGATAAAAAGAACCATCAGAACCGCCATGATGGCCTTGAGAACCATAAAACTGACCCGCAAAGCATCCGAAAGCGATTTCGTCGCCACGTCGGTTGCGATCTTCTCGTCGATACCTTCATGGTCGTGATCGTGTGAATGACTGCAACTGCATCCTTTTTCATTTTCTGCCATAACATGTCTCGGCCGTCAGGCCGAATCCTCAATTTGTAATTCGTAATTAGTAAATAATAATTCTATTTCTCCGAAGGAGAAATATCAGGTACCCCCTTGAGCAAATTGATAAGATCCATATCGCTGCCGAAGATAACTGTGGTTTTATCGCCGTAGATTTCCTTAATAGTCTCTATCTTCTGAAGATAAATAGCAAACTCAGGCTCCTGTTCGAGCATCTTATAGAACTTCGCTGCCTCGGCGTCACCTTGACCCTTGATCGACTTGGCGTAACCGTCGACCACCGCCATGAGTTGCGCCGCCTTTGAGTCTGCTTCGGCCTTGATCTGTTTCGCTGCCGAACTGCCCTCTTCCGTGATGCTTTCTGTCTTACGGGTACGTTCTGATTTCATACGCTCAAAAACTTTCGCGGTAACTGATTCGCTTATACCGATCTGGCGAATACCTACGACATCGACATCGATGCCGTAATTCCCCAGGGCCTGCTCCTTAATGCTTTTATGCATATTCTTTTCTATCGATAAAAGCTGGATCTTCTCTTTATCCGAGTTGACAAACTCACTGAAGTAATGCTGACCGATCTCAACATTCTGAACATTCTCCAAACGGTCCCTTAGTTGCCTTATAGCTTCCGCTTCATTCTTTACCGACTCGAGATATTTCTGGGGTTTTGCGATCTTCCAGACAAGGTAACTCGTCACCAGGATATTGTCGGCACCGCGAGTAGTGGTCTCTGTTTCACGACCTTCAAGCAACCTGCTCCGAGAATCGAACTTAATAACGCTTTCGATAGGTTTAGGCCACTTCCAGTAGAATCCGGGCTCGGTCATCGTCCGGGAAACTTCCCCGAACCGAGTGATAAGAGCACTCTCTGTCTCCCTGACCTGAAACGAAACAGAGCAAAGGATCAGAACCAATACGATCAAAACCAAAAATACCAAAATTGAAACATTCTTCATATCAAAGCATCCTAAATACGTGCAAAATTAAATTTTCTGTAGCGGGAGCTTCCAGCCCGCGAATCCGTAATGTGGACTTCTAGCCCACAAATAAAAACTGCTTCGGCCGCAAGGCCGTTTCTTTTTTTCTTTCATCTTTTCTTCATGAACTCCAAGCTTTTCTTCAAGCCCTTCATGGTAAAATCCAGCCTCATTAAACCGTAACCAAACCAAAAACTAAAGTTCATCCAGAGCCTTATACAGATCCGGGGTAAACTTTTCCTGCAGATCGATAATATAAACCTGCCTCTTATCGTCGTCGCTGATGACAACATACTTACGAGTTCCGTTAAGCGATTCTTCAAGCATCTTAAGCCTGAGTATCTGCTTGTATATCGCCGGAGACGCCCTGTAAGCCTTAACCTGTCCTGCAAAGCGGTTACCCGTAGCCTTTGAAAGTTCGACCTTTTCAAAAGCGTAAGCCTTAGCCTCGGAGATTATCTTGTATATCTCACCGCTGGAGTTTTCAATCGCTTTGTCCATCTGATCGCCGAGCGTCTTAACTGCTTCGGCGTCACCGGATTCGTTGGCCTTCTGGTACTTCTCTGCAAGCAAATGCAGCGCGTCAACCTGGGCCACCGATCCGCCAAGTGCGGTAAGCTTTTTATTACGCGCCGCCTGCGCATCCATTATTAATGCCTGTTTCTCCTGAATCGCACCAACGACCTGTTGATATTCTTTTGCTACTTCCGGCGGAGGATGAACCCCCTGTAAACCCAGCAGGATAATCTCGACACCAAGTTCGGCCTTGTCTGCCGCCGCCTGTATTCGGCTTTTCAATATCTCGCCCGCTGCCTTTCGGCCTGCTCCAAGAAGACTTTCCTTGCCTCTGTCAACCTCATCGGTTTCAATGGTACCACTGGACGCATACCTGGTAAGCTCGCGGTAACAGATCGCCTCCAGCATCGCCCTGGCGTCGGAATGGTTATACATAAATTCCTTAAGATCCTTGATCGTATACTTAACCGGAATCGCCGCTACTACCAGGCTCACTGGAACCGTGCCCTCTTCGTCACGCCCATAACCGGAATTGCCTTTGGAAGCAACCAGCAGCGGATACTCTTCGTCGTAATGTTTTTCGCCCCAAAGCAGAGGGTTCAAAATCTCATTACCGTCCTTATCCCGTTTCACTTCCTTCTCGACAAACCCAATGTTTACCTGCTGCACCTGCGTCGTCGGATAGATATAAGCAATATCAAACGGATACGGAAGCTTAAATGTCATACCGGGTTCGGCAATGCGTTGAAATGAACCGAGATGCTCGATAACCGCTTCTTCTCCCGGCGATACCACCACTACACAGCTAAGCAAATACAACACAAGAACACCAACCATCACCAGCGGAACAATCGCCTTGGAAAGCAGTTGGTAAAACCACGTCTGCGAAACCTTGAAACCAAACTGGTAATCGATGGAACTGGCAAAGGTATGAAGTATCCCCCCCGGTTCGCTAATAGCACCGAGAAGCCGACTGTCAAAAGCACTCCGGGCATACTGGCCCTTGATACGAGGACGGTAAATGTCCAGAACAGAATTTAAAGCCGTCTCGGCGCCAAAAATGACAAGGGCTATCGGAATCACCCAGCTGACAACCGTCAAAACCCCGGTATAATCAAATGACGCAAAAGCAAGCGACACCGCAAGAGCGAAAGCAAGCACAGCCGTCGCTAATAGACTGCTGCCCCCTGCCCGCAAAGGCTTCCACTTTCTTTCCGAACTCATCCCAGTAGCGTAACGCGAAAGCAAAAACGCGACAAAAGCGATTATCACGAGAAATACTGAATAAAGACGAGGTGCCGAAAGATCACGGAAAAGTGCACCCGTATCGCTCGACTTGAGCGAGAAAAACAAAAACAAACCAACGCCGACCTGGTAAGCGGCGATAACAATCCCAAAAATCGGAATAAACCACTTCTCAAGGATCGCAAGCTGCTTTTGAGCACTCTCAAACATAGCCATACGGTTGGCGTCGGACTGGAAAATAGTATCGGAAGACTTGGAGTTTTCAAGCTGGGCCTTATCGAGTTTCTCACGTTCGGCAAGGCTCTGCTGATGAAGTTGAACTGCAAGAACAAAGAAGATCAACGCTCCGCCAAGTATCTGCCAGCCAAGTGCCACTGTCGCCGATGCACCTGAAAGAAACCCAATAAGCATCGTTGCAGCAAAAAAGATTATGCTCAAACCGAGCGACGCCAAGGCAACGTACTCAGCCCGTTTAGACGATATGTTCATTTATATTTCCCTGTTCTTAACTTTCAAAGTCATTATTAAAGTGCTAAAACTCATTTAATAACGAACAAATTATCGCTTTATTATGTATCCAATAATAACCAACTGCAAATTGGTTCAAAAAAAATTCAAAAAATTAAATTTCAGTTGCTTTTATTTTTTATTTTGGCGTAATATACCAATATACAGCTAATAAGTGTAGTATTAAATTCAGGAAAATACAGTGCTAAACAAACTTTTTACAGTTGCCAAAAACACCTTCACCGAAACTCTTAGACAGCCGATTTACAGCGTTATTCTTGCATTTTCGCTGTTTTTGTTCATCCTAAGCCCATCTATAACCATGTACTCAC
>JAIPFN010000177.1 GCA_021736615.1 Phycisphaerae bacterium
GACTTGACGAAGACATCAAACTCCTTCGTGAGATTGGGCTTTCTACGCTTTTTATAACGGGATTGTTCATTGCAATTTTTTCTGCAGCCTCGGCTGTAACCGAAGAAATAGAGTCGAAGACCATCACTACGGTACTTTCAAAACCGATCGGACGGCCTACCTTTATCTTCGGCAAATTCCTGGGCGTTACTATAGCCGTTTCCCTGGCACATTATATTTGTACTATAGCATATCTTATGATAGTACGACACGGGGTGCTCGAGATGGCAACCGACACCCACGACTGGCCGGTAATAATTGTCGCAGCGGTGGCACTTGCGACAGCTTTTTTGCTAACCGCTTTCCTGAATTACTCTTATGACTGGAATTTCCCGGCGACAATGGTGACCACAACCGCCATTTTCGGCACATGCGGACTGGGTGTTCTGGCTTTTTTCGACAAACAATGGCAATTCAACCCCGCTGAAAACAACATAGGATTTTTTGATATTAATGCAGCAGTGCTTCTTTTGCTGGCCGTTATAGTCCTCGTAGCCCTTGCCGTAATGTTCTCAACCCGCTTTAACGTGGTGCTAACCCTGATTTTCTGTGTCGGGGCATTTTTATTGGGCCTGATCAGCGATTATGTATTCTCTCGCAACGCCGATGAACATTTATGGGCCAAAATCGGAGAAACCCTATCGCCTAACCTGCAGGTCTTCTGGATAAGCGATGCAATTTACGAGGGCAGCGACATACCGGCCGCCTACATCCTCGACAGCGGCGTATACACGGCATTTTATGTCGGCGCCATACTCCTGCTAGCCATAGCAATGTTCCAAAAACGCCAGGTCGGATAGCCAATAACAAAAATAGATTAAAAGCGCGGCAGCGCAAGCTGCCCGATCAGACCCGCAAAAACAATCAACTTCAACAAAAAACGCAAAACCATTTAACCCCGGATTCACCAATCCGGGGGTTAAGACCACCGCCAAAGGCGGCGGGCGCCGGCAAAAATTAAGGGGTCAGACACTTTTTTGGCAAAATAGGCAGTCTAGTCATCGTCATTTCCATTTCCTCGGTCTTCCTCTTGGCCTTATTGTTGATTCCAGGCCTAACTCCCCTGCCGCCTTAACTATCCATTCATCGTCGCCGAGCGGGGTGCCGCGCTCGATTGATCTTTCTATCTTAGCAGCAATGCTCTCATTGATTGTCGAAAGGTTATTAACCATTCGATGCCATTGTTTCGGTAGCTGTACTGGGCCATCGCTTAAGGTAATCGGTTTGTCGGTGTTGCCTGTTCGTATAGCCAAACTGCTCCATGGCCATTGTCCGGCTTTTTCAACAAGTCCGGCTTTTAGCGGATTGCATTCGACATATCGCATCAGTATAAGATAATACGAGTTGGACTGGACGGGGAAGCTTTTGTATCTGCCCTGGTACAGATGGCCAATGCCGGTTGTACCGTGAGCTCCATGCCATCGCTGTGAATGCGTCTGTGTTATCCATTTCATATAAGCCGACAAGTCGCCGTCCTCCTTCGGCCAAAGAACTAAATGCCAGTGATTACCCATAATGCAGTAGCCGCAGATACGCATATCGAAGCGTTCTTGTCCTTCGGCAAGAATCTCCTCAAAAGCCTCAAAATCACGACCCTTCTTGAAAATACGAAGCCGTCCATTAGCACGATTAAGAGCGTGATAAACAATATTCCCTTTAGTTATTCTTTTTGGTCTAGGCATAATCGTCGATTATAATACCAAAAACAGCGAAGTCAAGCAAAAAAAGTACCGGACCCCTTTAATTTCCTCCTTAAAAATACGAAGACGAGCGAATTCACCTCATCTCTAAAAAGTTTCCTTTTTTATCATAGACATACTCTCGAAAGAGAGACATTTCAGAGTCGATAAACTTAATGTAAACAATGGGCTTTTTCTTTTCATTATAATACACTTTGTAATAGCGACTATACTTATTTGATTTAACTTGCTTGTCAGTTAACTCTTGAATAAAGTCCGGTTCTTCTACTCCCCTATCCTGTCTGAAAAATCGAATCTCTTTAGCATTTTCAATCAATCCCTGCAGCCGTTTCTTCTGGGCATCTTTTATGGCTTTATCTTCTTCATAAGCATCTACTCTGACTTGCATCATTTCCCTAAGAAGGTCCATTCCTTCCTTATGACTTTTGGCAGCATGCATCACAAGCCCGCCGTTCCAAAAAGTCCTCCCGGATTCATCGTACTCAATAATACTATAACTAGACTCAGGGCCGAAAAGGCTAAGAAAAACGTAAACCTTGTTGTTATTGACGGTGAAATATCGTACGTTACTCGAAGCATCCCAGGCAAGATATCTAATGATACTAATCACACCTAACTTCGCAGCCTTGATGGGATCCTTGGTATTCTTCAATTCTGAGACATTGCTTTGAAGCACTTCTCTCACAAGCATTTCATGGCTAAGAGACAAAAGTTGCTTTTTAGCCTTATTGACGGACTCAACTGCCTTACTCTCAGATAAACCAGCCTTCATAAGCGATTTACGAAGAAAAACTTCCAAGTCGTTATCCGATGTACCATCTACCATTTCATTTATTACTGTGGGATATGACTCATACCCGTTAAGTATACAACTGAAACTAAACTTTACACCCTCTATTTTCAAGTAATGATTTTTTGGATCAATTCTACTCTGCGTGACCCTTATGGCTTTCATTTCTCCTGGCACACCAAAAACGCAACTCACCCCATCTGAATTTTCAACTTCAACCTTAATCACCTTATCAGAACTTACTTTGAAATCCTCAAATTTCCACTCATTAAATTTCGCAGGATATTGCTCCAGTAATTCTTCTTCTGACTCGAAAACATCCTTGGCAAGCATGTTGTAAACTGACTCACCAGCAGATGATGATGCCGCCGAAGCCTCATTCGGTAGTATTAACAAAGCCATCAAACCAAATCCAGCAATGACAACACAACGAAAGGAAGGTATTAACACTTTAGATTTATTTTTCATTTAGATATCCCTTATCTATGCTCTGAAATCGTTTTTTGGCATCAGAAAAATTATTCTCATTTACCTTTCTTCATCACCGAGAATTGCAGCATTCCCCTTAAAACACCCAATTCATCCTTGCCTTTAGAACTTGATAGCACCACCAATGTTCCATAGTACATATATTTCCCAGATTCATCATATTCCTTGAATACATATCTGAATCGACCGTTCTTACTATTGAAATTCTGATTAAAAATATAAATCTTTCGACCATTAAAATGGAAATGGCTTACGTCAACATAAGCAGTCCAGACCTCACTCCTTACAACGGCCAGCAAAGCTTGTTCTACTGCTGCCTGAACATCCTTAATTTTTTCTAAATCATCGATATCGCTGCTAAGGATATTTTTCTGTAGCGATTCGTCGCTGTATTGAAGAAGTTTCTTTTTTGTTTTTTCGATTAACTCTACGGCATCTTTAGAAGACAATCCAGACTTCTTAAGAGCCGTGACTAAAACCTTAAAACTTTCACCGTCAGAAGATAAGGAAATCATGTCCTCAATAACTAGACGGATATTTGATTTGGGTTGGTTTTCAAGAACTGAAGTAAAACGAAAACCCGGAGCCTCTATTACCAAACCATGATCTTTCAAATCATTTTTAAATTGCGAAACAATCACTTTCTTGATCTTAGTGGGAATACCAAATATAAACTTATTGCCGGATGCACTCGCAATCTCTAATTCTATCATATCGTCACTATTTGCTATCTTAGAGCCGTCAAGTTGCCATTCAACAAAAGGGATTGGTTTCTGCTCTGCAATCTGTGCATCATATCCCAAAAGTTGCGAATAAAGACCCTCTCCAATGCCCTGTCCATAAATGGAAACATTAAACAAACATAACGTCATAGATACAAACACAAAAACCGTAAATGACCGCATAAATTCTCCCTCAATTATCATATATTAAGACAAGTTCAATAGCAAAACAAATTCTATATTAACTAATATATCCTGATATCCCCATTAAAGCAATATTAAAAACTAACGCCGCTTTCACATTTGCACGCTTTCGACACCCAATAAATTTGTTGATATTTCTTATTATCTTTCAATACTTGCCATGCCCACCTCTCACCAAACCAGCCTCCTTTAACCGGACTTACCTCTTGCACCAATTCAATTGCTCTAAGATTTCTGTAAGATGACTTCTTCTGGAGTCCACCGATGCCCTTACCAACAGCCGTAGTTACTTTCCCATAGTAATCTATTATGTCTTTTGCTCCGGGTACAGGGATATATTCTGATATAGCGCTTGTAAGATTGCCAATATTCACAAGCATGTTACTTTCCGAATCCCCTGCAGTTCCAAAGCCAGCAATTGCATCAGCAGCTACAGTTGCTGCTGATGCAATTCTGTTTGCTATTTTAAGTTTTTCACTGACACTCCCTGTCAATTCTGCAACTCCATTTAAGTCAAATCCAAGGGCAGCAACGTCATCCTGGAAATCCGAAAGATTTGTATAAGCACTGTTCATATTCGAGGCAATCGAATTTGCTTTAGAAATGATGCTACTTGTTTTAGAAGTAAGCTGCGAAAGACTCACCCCTGCCTTAGTAAGATGCACACCCACTTCTTGTTTCTTGAGATAAGCAGCGTAACGTATTGCCCTGTAAATTCTCTGCCAACATTCATTCATATCATCAAATTCCGCACTACTAGTAATAGTATTGTTAACTGTTTGAAATCCATCTGCCAGTATTTTATACTTTTGAAGATTATCAAGAGAATCAGTTCCAAATGGATCTAAATATCTCAAAGAGTTGCTACTGGCATACTCATACAAGTTTAGCCCATCAACATAACCGAGTGGATCCTGCTGAAGGAATCTTCCTGTCTCTGTATCATAGAAGCGGTTTCTGTAGTACATTATGTCATAGTTGCCATCATCAAGAACTTCGAGTCTTCGGCCGGTGAAGTAGTAGGGGTTGCCTATTTCTGTGCCGGTAAAGGCCATGAAGTCCGAGTTTAGTCTTGTCGCTTTGCCGTATGCATCGTATTCGATACGTTCTGTAACTGTGCCCGTAAGAGTCATCAATGCAGTCGGGCTGTATAGGTGGTTGTGGATGTAAAGGCATGAACTGCCGGTTACATTATTGACCATATACAGAACTTCGTCTATGTAGTTGCCGTAGAAGAATGTCTTCTGCGTAGGACCACTGTCGCTAAATTCCTGCAAAACCTGCCACTTGTCGCTGTAGTAGTACAGGGTAACCGCATCAGGTTCGGGGAAATAATCAATCTTGCGAATACGCCTGCCGAGTGCGTCATAGGTGTATTCGACAATATAGGTATCACCGGCATCAAAAACACCGTCACGGTCATTATCATCAAATATCCGGCTGATACGGTTTTCATAGTCATACTCATACGAATAGCCGTCCTTATCGGTGGTCAGATTACCCGCATCGTCATAGTTAATATCCGTAACCGTATCGATCTGGGTATACCGGTTAGTCACGTCGTCAACGACGTAGTCAAAACTACCGCCGCGAAGAACCTGAGTGCCATCCCTGTTACCAAGATCATCCATATCAAAATCCTCTGTTCCGGCATTAGTGCTGCTATAGTCATTGACCTGGTAAGCAACGTCATCAAGCCGGTAAAGGTCATCGTAATCGTAGTTATTATATACAGGGTTACTAGCTCCGTCAAGAGGTCTGTGTCTAAACTTTATCTTTTCGATATTGTTTGAATTTGCGACATAGGTATAGCCGAACTTGACAATCGAAGAACCGGCATCAATATCGGTAATACGGCCAAGGTTGTCATAGCTATAGTCGGTGCTTACAGGTGTTGGAGGCAAATTAAAGGGGTCAGACCCTTTTTCTTGAAGAATAGCTGTTTTGATGCGATAAACTGCATTTTTTGCTTGCTGAACTAAAATAACTATTCAAAATCATCGAGTCCCACATGCGTTGTTCTCCATGCTAAAAGCGTATCCCGACAAACCCGCCAATCGCGGCAGTCGTCTATTTCTCTATTTCGCTCATCACTTCTAAAGGCACAAACTTGTGCTTTGGAGGGGTCTTGTCATCGACATACCACACTCGAAACCCCAAAGGCCTTTTGTCAAAGTTCCTGCTGGTCGTTTCACCGCCGACCAGTTGCATATCCTTGTAATTATTCAGAGTCAGTTTGTGGGTGTGTCCATGCAGTACCGCATCGACATTGTATTGTTCAAACAGGCCCAAAAGCTCTACGCGCTTCGCTAAAGGAACATTCGAATACCCTTCAGCCTCATCGGCATTTCTGCAGAATAGAGGGTAGTGCCCGACAACGAAAATCTGTTGTCCTTTCTCCGATGCCCCCTTGAGCCTTTCCTTTAGCCACGCATCCTGTTTCTCGGATTCACCCTGCAACACCACTTTCCATATCTGTGTATTTACGAATACAAAGGCCGCTCCTTTATGGTCAACCACGAAACGATCTTCACCGATTATTTTGCGATAGCGATCTATTGACTCGGAGGTTGGGATGTTACCGACATCATGATTTCCCGGAACACAGTAACAGGGCATTTTCAAGTTTTTTTTGATCTGTTTGAAATCGGAAAAAGATTTATCGTCGTCCTTATTGACCAGGTCTCCGCAAATAACAACAAAATCCGGATTAAGATCATTGATCTGCCTCACTGCCTGTCTGAACGATTCAATGTCACGCTGATAGCCGGTAAAGCCCAGCTGGGTATCGCAAACCTGCACGAACGTAAAGGGCACGGCAGTTTCGGATTTCATCGTC
Source organism: Phycisphaerae bacterium (assembly GCA_021736615.1). The sequence continues at coordinate 6,784 of JAIPFN010000177.1, forward strand.
TTTGAACTACAGGAAGCCAAAAGGAAACTTGCTGCAAAACACACAAGCATAAAACACTTAAAGAAAGTGCACAACTTCCTGGAAAAACGACCAAACCGACCCACCGAAAAACGAACCATACCGCCAAATAAAATATTACTCTGTAAACCCATTAAAAAACTCCAATTCAATCAAACATTAAAAATAAAATTAACCGCCATCACACTTCCAATCGAATCGCTCCTGAAAACTTACAATATCTACATTAAACGAAGCACGGCAAATCAGCAAGCGAAAAACACCTCAAACATAAAGCCACTTCAATACCTTATCTTGTTTACTTTTCATTTTTATATTAGTGTAAATTAGTGTCAATCAGTGGTTCATCTTCCCACTTACCACTTGCTACTTACCACTCACGAGTATACCCGCAAAGCGGGTATACTACCTTTGTTGAATTTAGTTTCCTTGATTTTTCGCCGACAAAAAAAGCTCAAAAGTGCGCAAAAGTGACCAAAAAGCGCGCAAAAACGTGAAAAAATGAAAATTTTTGACGTTTTTTGGGCCTAATTTCGGCCTCAAAACCCCAAAAACCATAGGTGGGAAATATCCACAATGTCCAGTATTCCATATATTTTTGACTAAAAAACAATATCTTTTCTTGTAAATTTCTCAAAAAACTGTATAATAGTTTGTAACTATAGGAGGCCCCGGCAGTCTATCATATAAAGGCCAAGTATGCCTCATAAACGGTTGTAAACACATTAAAAAAGGAGTATTGTAGATGTTAAGCTCGCAGCAGAAAAGAACCATCATCGTTTGTATCTCGTTACTGGCAATGACTTTATCAACCGCCATTTTCGCAGAAACAATAGGCCAGAAGATCATGCGTCTAAAACGCGAAAAAGAGCAAGGCAAACAATCAAACTACGATAGAAGCCAACTCCAAATAAATGAAACCAAAAAACCAGCCGCAGAACCAGAAAAACCAGTATCAGAGGCTGTAAACGCCGTTTCTAATCCCAATGACCCGCTCAGCCTCGTCCCAGCTGACGCCCTGTTCTGTGTGCGGATTAACAGCTTCGGCGAATCACTGTCAATGCTCGACCAGTTCCTGCTTGGCGTCTCCCCAATGCCGCTTACCTCGATGGTCAACGGCCAGATCGCAACCATAATCGGCAACAAAATGCTAACCGGAATCAACTTTGACGGCAACGTGATTATATTCGGAAAACTCAACCCAAAAAGCGGCAAACCCGAAAACGTAATCCTCTTACCGATAACGAGTTACGAAGACTTTACCGGCGGACATCCAAACTGTTCGAAACCCGATGAAGATGGTTTTTCTACAATCAAACCGGCAAACCTGCTTACATCAAAAGCGGCAGATGGTAAATACACCTACCTCGCCGAATCCAAAAACAAAGCCATGCTGATGGAAATCATTAAGTCTACAAATAAATCTCTGACAACAAGCCTGACCGCCAACGAACAGCAACGCGCAAACAACTCTCCGCTATGGGTTTACGGCAATATAGAGTACGCCATCAAAGCATATAAACCAATGCTCGGATTGGCACTGCAATCGGCTTTAAAAAAAGGAAACGCAGCCCAGACAGAAATGTTAATAGACACGCTTGACCAGTTCAAATCGGCAAGCCTAACCCTGACCCCGACAGATCAAAAACTCGCCCTGTCGCTGTCACTATCGGCCAAACCAGGCACTGAACTTGCAAACACACTAATGGCAGACCCAACCGCCAAAAGCGGCTTCCAGCTAGCCGGCTACCTCAAAGACGAATCCGCAATGAACTTTGTAGCAAAATTCAACAAACCGCTGATAACAAAAATCGCAACCCCGATCCTGGACAACCTGCCGACTGATTCAACCCCACATATAGCCGAGCTAATCAAACTCACGCATGATACCATCGATGCTCTCGGCAGCGAAATGGCTTACTCAACCGCCAAAGGTTCCGGCGATAACGCCACAAACTCCAAGCTGATAATCAAGGCCAGAAATAATAAGAGCACTGAAAAAATCGCCCAGTTACAGCTTGGGATGGCGCAAATAATGTCAAAAACACAGACTGCCGAGGCTATGCAAATCAAAAATACCGAATACGGCCGAATTATGATAATTTCGCAAAATATTCCTGCGCCAGCTAATAACCCTGCTCCGTCAGCCTTACCAAAGATGCATGTTGCAGCCGCCAATGATATGGTCGTGACCTGCGTTGGAAGCATGGATGACATGAAGGCGCTTGTGCATAACGTTCAGGCCAGGGCGCCCCGCCCTTCCGGGGATATGGCTAAGGCTTTGGAGATGGTTGAAAATTCTGACGAGATGGATTTTGTAGTATCTTTGAATCTGCTAAGAATGGCAAGCATGGCAAGTAAAGCGGCCGGTGCGGCACCGATGCCGCAGGCTAAGATGCTCGGCGGTATGCTTTCGGGAATAAAGGGGCAATCAAAAAGCTGCATGGCACTTGCCGGTAAGGTCGATGACGGCAGGGTTGATGTGAGCGTGATACTGCCTAAGGACCATCTGCAGGAAGTTATGGGTGCGTTTATGATGCAGATGATGCAGAGTGGTCAGAAGGGTTCCGGCAGCATGAAGATGGAGATTAGCGAATAGCTTGATTCGTAAGTCGTGAGTCGTGAGTCGTGAGTCGTAATAAGATGTATAAGGTTTTAGTTTATTTCGCGTCCGGTGATTAGCCCGGCGCTTGCGCTTAGGGCTGCTGTATGGTGTTATTATTTTGGTTTTTTTAGTCTATCTGCCAGCACTGCTGCTGAGAGGAGGCAGGTCGCTATTATTGAACCTACCAGTGCGTAGTCTCTCCAGCGGTATCTTTCGGCTTCGGCGGCGAGGCGTTTTTTGGTTACCGCATCCCAGTAATTATTTTCACCCTGTCCGCTTGGTTGTACCTGCTGGATTCCGGCAGCCGGCGGAGCGGGGTCGGCGATACGCCATGCGAAGATGCCGAACATCATACAGGCAGCAAGTGCCCAGGAAATCGAGATCGTTTTGAAATAGGTCTTTGGACGGCGGGTACCTGCAGAACCGGCATGGGCAGCGATGTCTTTGAGTATCTCGGCGGAATCCGGGTCGTATGAAATGCGGTCAAGGACGGCTGTCCTGATATTGGCAGGCAAGAGATCGGCGCGGCCTTCGGCTACGAGGGCGATGTATTCGTCGTAATCGGCCTCGGATAAATCGTCCGAGCAGGATGAAAAAGCTTGCTCAAATAATATCCTGAGCTTTTGAACATCACTTATATTGTACGAGTTCATTGTCTTTTCCTTTCTTTTTAGCCGTTAGCCATTAGCTGTTAGCTATTAGCTTTAAGCTACTTATTCTGTCCAGGCTTTTTGCCATAGGGTTGCGAAGGCTGTTTCTATTTCTCCGCTAAGGTCTATTCCTTCGGTTTCGGCGAAGGCTTGCTTGATTATTTCTATTGCCTTTTTCAGGTGGCGGGTTGTTTTGGACTCGGAGAAACCTAACATCTTACCGGCCTGTTTTTGCCGCATTCCCTTTCTGTATACCATCATGATCAGAAAACGCTGTTCGGTCGTGAGGCTCTTGTATGCCTGCTGCAGCCTTTCATAGACGAGCACCATCGTATCCTTTGTAACGAGCCTTTGGACAGGCGAATCGGCGGACTCAGGTGCGGGCCGGTCGAAGCCATCAAGTGCCGACAAAAAGTGATCGGGTTTTTTCTTTCTGTTTCGCTGTATCGCGATCCGCTTTGAAATCACAATCAAATAATTTAACAATTTGACCAGCCCCCTGTAACGAATGATCTTTGCCGGACGGCGGCCGTCGGGGAGCGGATCCTTTTCGGTATCGTCGTCGATGACCTTTGCAAGTGTTTCCGACCAGGCGTCCTGCGGTGTCATATCGGCGAGAGGCATGTGCGAAAGACTGCTCATTATGCGGCCGGACAACTCGGCCTCTATCACTTCCCAGGCAGGGTCGATCCTGAAACCGGCGGCACCGGCGAGGTAGAGATCCTCAAGGTAGGCGGGGTTGACATTATTTGAACGGACGCAGTCGACATGGCTGGCAAAGAGTTCTTTCGGCCAGAGGATCTTTGTCCATTTGGTGATCGCGTTTTTGTATGCCTTTTCTATTAGGAATTCTGTCATATTGTCCCTTTGGGGAAATGTATAATGATTCCGCCGAGGGCGGATGTACCATATTGTATAATGTATAATGTTGGAAACCGCCTGCGGCGGAAACAATTTCATTTAAAAATTGCCGCAGAGCATTGTCTACCCTACCGTTTACAGTCTTTTATGTCAAGGGTTGGTTTTGTTTGTGCTGCCTTCTTTTAGTCTTTGCACCTCGCCTGTGAGGAAGTCGTTAAAACGCTCGAGCTTTTTTGATAGTTTAGAAATATCCGACATGAGCAGTTGATGGTCGAAAGCTCGCTGGGGCTGAGCGGCTGCAGCGGCGTTTTTAACCGGCTGAGGCGGTGCAGCAGCTTGGGGCTGGGCTGACTTTGCCGCCGACAGGTCGGTCTGCAAATTGACATACTCGTCGAGTACCGCGACAGGATCATTAGCCGCATTTGCATACTCGACTGGGTTAACTGTAACCGAAGGTGCAACCGGGGCAGCGGGACTTGCTGCTTGAGCGGGCTGAACAGAGGCCACGGGAACGGTGTAGCGGTATAACAGGCCGGCTGTCGTTATTGCCGATGCCGTTACTGAAACGAAAATTATGAAAATTGTCTTAAACATTTTTTAGCTCCTTAGTAGAACCTTTTCTATAATGAATATAACTTTACCATCTGCGACATTGAACCTGCCGCCAAGTACCTTTACATCTCTTAGCGATAAACTTCTTCTGGAAACCTGGGCGACCTTTGCCGACTCTATCGTCCCTACGACATTAAGCGGTACGAGAACGGCAAGGGGGCTGCCGGGGGGCATTTTCAGCGAAGTTTTTATCGGTGCAAACGCCGG
>JAIPFN010000178.1 GCA_021736615.1 Phycisphaerae bacterium
ATAAAAATGGAATGTAAAAAAGAAGCTAACTCAAAGAGTTGTGCATGTACTTATACCAGCTGCGGAAAACGCGGCGTTTGCTGTGATTGTATTCGATACCATCTAAAGAGTCGCCAACTCCCCGGCTGCTGCTTCCCGCCAGATGCCGAAAAGACATACGACAGAAGCTTCGAAAAATTCGCCGAAGCCTGGAATCTGTAGAGGCTTAAATCAGGCCGAGCGTTTGAGGAGTTTCGAGTTTGAATTTGCCAAGCCCAGAAATCATTTGCTGGCTGAATCTATGTTTTCCAATTTCCCCGGGCCTGTGTGCATCAGAACCGTATACGAGTTTCACCCCGGCGTCTATTGCTGTTTTGTATATCTCGTTCCACCTTCGATGATATTCGGCGGGAACCTTTCTTTCGTTCAGTTCGTTAACTTCCCAGCAAATATTGTTCATTGCCGAAAGCTGCGCTGCCTGTGAAAAGACCGCCAGCATGTCGTCGAAAAATATATCCAGATCGCATGATTGCCCAGCCAGCCTTCCGGGATGTGCCAGCGTGTCGATCCTTGGATTTGAGACCAGCCCGATCAGCGTTGACTGCCATACATGGAAAAACTCATCGGGCCCAAGCGGATTGTCCAGCGGTGATGACGGGTAGATTACAGTGCCCGGAATGTAATGAATACTGCCCAGGACGTACGGGATATTATCGAGTTTGTCTGTGATAAGTTTACCGTCGCAGCGTGCCCCGTCGGCGTCGACTTCTGCCCCGACTATCACTTTAACATCAGTTTTAATCTGCGAGACCTGGTCATTTATTTTTGTTAATAACCGCAGGTCGTCTTCGTTGAAAATGTGTTCGGTAATAGCAATAGTCTCAAGCTGTTTTTCTTCGGCGGCGGCAATGATCGCTTCAATACTCATCCCCGGTGCGTGGCCGCAGTACTCAGTGTGTATGTGCAGGTCGTAGTTTATCATATTTGTGGGAGTCCTTTTTTACGTCGGTCGAGCATTATCATCAGGCCCATAAACGAAGCTATTGTAAAACACGCAGGAGTAAAATACAAGAGGCTATTGACGCCGATGGCCAGGGGTTGGGCTATATAGACCAGCAGCATTTCAAACACCGCCGAAATTCCCCATGTTCCGCCAACCATAAGACCCATCCGCATCCCAAGCGAAAGTCCGCGTGCTTTTCTTGACATTGAAACCAAAAGCGGAAAACCTGCCCACGAACAGAAGCCCGATGCAAAAAGCAAATAGACCGCCGATTGATGTTCTTTCAAAAGCATATAGCCAAGCAAAATAGGAACGCCCAGGAAAAAGGAAATCGAGGCGACAAGCATCTGTCCTTTTTTGTTTGCAATTACCGACCAGACAAGCGAACCGACCGCTCCGCCCATTCCGAACATCATTGTTGAAAACCCGCCGAAGTTACGATCAAACCCAAGCTGCTGAAGCCTTGTCGGCAGTAGAAAGACGAGGATCACCGAGGCGGTTGTAGAGGCGACAGCCATCCATAGAATCGGCCAAAATGGCATAGCTGTTTTGGCTTCGATGTTTTTCTGTTGTTCGGCATTTTCGTTTACGGCAGGCTCGACGGCAAGTCGAATTTTCAGCAGGTATACTATTATTACCGATACAATCGCCGGTACGATAAAGCACAGCAAACCTTTCAATCCGAAAAGTGTCACGAAGAAACTGCCCACAAGTCCGCCGCTTGCGAATCCAAATGCTCCGCCTGTCATGAAAACGGCAGTGCTGATAGGCGAGGGTATTGAGTCAAGATCGTGTACAGCGCGTAGGCCTTCTGGGTGGGCGGCGGCGATTCCGCAACCGGTTATGATCGCAAGTGCGCACGTGATATAGAAGGCTCCGGGCACGCCTGCCAGGAAACATAAAAAGCATATTGCCGTCCCAGCGCATATTCCGAATTGCAGAAAGAACGGTTTGGAATTGTGCTGACGCAAATTACAGATAAACACCTGGCCGGCGTTGCAAACAATTATCAAAATGCTGAAAACCATGTTTGCCCTTCGCAGGTCCCAGCTAAATTCGCGCATAATATCCGGCATTACCGCCGGGTACATTCCAGCTAACGTGTCGGTAAGGAAGTGGACCATCGTTATGCCGATCAGTTTGGCCCACTGGGTTTTTAGAGTGTCGTTTGATTTGTTCATGACCTGGCCTGTCCCTGTACCTGGAGATAATAGCGACGGCTTTCTTTTTTTACCGTACACTTACAGTCGAATGCGTCGCTTAGAGTTTCACTGTTAAGCAAGTCTTCGGTTTTTCCGCATGCCCGGCAGATACCGTCTTTAAGGATAAACACATTCGTTATCCACGGAGAAATTTCTTCGATGTGATGGGTCACAAATATTATTGTCGGTGCGTTTTTATGGCTTGTCAGAATTTCAAGGTCGGCCAGGAAATGTTCTTTCGCTGCCGGGTCGAGTCCCGCGCACGATTCGTCGAGTATCAAAATGTCCGGGTGGTTTATTATTGCCCGGGCGATGAGGATTCGCTGGCGTTCGCCTTGTGATAGAATCGAATAGGACTGATCCTTGCACTGCTGGACGCTCATCTTTTCCATTGCCGCGTATGCCTGCTTGTGTTCATCATCGCAGTAATGCCGGTGCAAACCGATCGTCGCATCAATGCCGGAAAGTACTATGTCCGTTGCCGAGTCATTTTCCGGCAGCGTAATATTTATCGCAGAACTGACATACCCGATGTGTTTTCTCAGTCCAGAGATCGCGCATTTTCCAAACTCGTTACCGAGAACATTAACCGTTCCCCTTGACGGCCACTCGTAACCGGTAATGATCCGAAGCAGCGAAGTCTTGCCGGAACCGTTAGCCCCAAGAAGTGCCCAATGCTCACCGGATTCTATATGCCAGCAAATATCGCCAAGGATACGCCGTTCCTTTCGCAAGAATGAAACACTGTTAAGTTCAATTACTGGTTTTGTCATTTTTTTTATTAAATTAAAATCCGTGTAATCCGCGAAATCCGCGGTTAAATTCTTTTTTTGGTCAAAATGACCGCAAAAAACAAATCCGAAATCCGAATCATGTTTACGACATCATGTCGAGTTTAAATTCGAATTTCGGATTTTGTATTGTACCGCCGGCATCTTGCCGGCTTTGTTCGTGCTGTCGGCATCCTGCCGACAACTTCTGCGGGCTTCAAGGCCTCGCCGCGTTATCCTACCGGTACGAATTTTTTGCCGGTCAACACTTCGTATGCTTCTATGTATTTTTCGAGCGTTTTTTTGACGATCTCGTCCGGCAGTTCGACGCCTGGACCTGACTTATCGAAGTTGATCTCTTCGAGGTAGTTTCTGACGAACTGTTTGTCGTAGCTGTCCTGATCGCGCCCTGCTTCGTATTTGTCGGCTGGCCAGAAGCGTGAAGAGTCCGGCGTAAATATTTCATCGATCAAAATGATCTTGTCGTCGATGACGCCCCACTCGAATTTCGTATCGGCCAGGATGATGCCTTTGCTCTCGGCGTAGGCGCTTGCCTTATTGAAAATTTCGATGCTCTTATCGCGTACATATTCGGCTGCTTCGGTACCGATGATGTTAACGCTTTCTTCGAAGCTGATATTTTCATCATGTGCACCTTGCTCGGCTTTTGACGAAGGCGTAAAGATTGGCTCTGCGAGTTTTTCGCATTGCTTCAGGCCCGCCGGTAGTTTGATTCCGCAGATCGTACCTTCTCGCTGATATTCCTTCCAACCCGAACCGGTGATGTAGCCTCTTACGATACACTCGACGGGTAGAACCTTGGTCTTTTTGATGAGCATGCTGCGGCCTTCAAGTTGTTCTTTATAACAGCAAAACGGAGAAGGGAAATCGCTGACCTGGTCGGATATAAGGTGATTTTCGACTGTCCTCTCCAGATATTCAAACCAGAACTTCGAAATCTGCGTAAGCAAAACACCCTTATTGGGGATGCCCGTCTTCATTATAACATCGAAAGCACTAAGCCTGTCTGATGCGGCAATGATCAGTTTGTCGCCGAGGTCATAAATATCACGAACCTTGCCGTGTCTTACGTCAACATCTGGTATTTCTGTCTGCAATATTACGTTTGCCATCGTTATCTCCCGAAACTATAAAATTTAGAATATCAGTCGACTATATTAGTATGACAAAGAAGACCTGTCAAGAGGCAACTCCGTCCCGTCGGCATCTTGCCGATGGTAGGTCTAAATCTCGAAATTCGCTGGTACGATACGCACGGCGAACAAAATCACGCAAAAATCATGTCGATAACCAACGCAAAAGCCGATAAGTATGAGGTCATTACGTGGTCGGCTAACTGGACGGGAAAGAATCTAAAAGATATCAACATGGAGGCAAATGTTAGTTTAAAGGACGCCAGGAGCGTTTGCGATAAGTTTAACGGGCTTTTTGATAAGTTCTGGACCAATTCCGATGGGTTCGTTTATACCATTAAGTACGAAGGCAAATACGAAAAACATGCCGGGATGAACAAGTGGCTCGACGGCGAAAAATGGGGTTATGTGCCGTGGTAGGGCCAGTTTGTCCATGCGGCCGATACTATTATATTAGTAGCAAAGGGAGAGAACACTATGAAATCTGGTCAAAAAAAACTATTGATTATTGCCGGAATTATACTGGTTTTTGCCATTATATACATTAATAGTCAGTCAAAATACGATGATTTTGTCAAGAAATTCGACTTTGACAAGGCCCAGGCTCGCGGTTTGCCAATGCTTGTCGAGTTCGGTTTTCAGGTGTGCCCGCCTTGCAAAATGATGAAACCAGTCCTGAAATCACTGGATAAAGAGCATTCAGAGGATTTTGCCATTGCGTACATAGACACAGTAGTTAACCCGGATCTTGCGAGGCAACATGGTATACAAGAAGCTCCAACGCTGATCTTCTACGATAAAGACAGCAACGAACTGGCCAGAATCATAGGATACACCTCAAAAGAAGAAATCCTGAACAAGTGGAAAGAACTAGGCGTACTCAGAGAGTAAATAAACAATTTTACCGGTTGCATGAGATTTTTTCTTGCATCCGGTTTTCTTTTTTGTTACTATGTGAGTGTATGGTCACGTAGTAACTTATAAAGGTTTAATATGATGGACGAAAAAAAGCGGGTTTTATTTGAAAAGCAGGCTGAGATTTTCAAGTCTATTGCTCATCCTTTGCGGATCGCTGTTATTGATTTTCTTAAGGACGGCGAGCAGTGCGTTTGCGATATTGCCGACTTCATCGGTGCCGAACGGTCGAATGTTTCCAGACATCTTTCTGTGATGGTCAATTCCGGCGTGCTCGATTCTCGCAAGGATGGTTTGAAGATGATATACCGGCTGAAGACGCCGTGCGTGCTGAATTTCATTTCGTGCGTGACGGAGGTTCTAGCCGAACAGCTCCGGGGTGATGTGCAGCTGCTTGAGCATATTAGCGTAAAGCGTAAGGCGTAAGGCGTAAGGAGTAAGACGTAAAGTATAAAGCGTAAAAGCGCAAGGCGAAAAGAGTTTAAGGTAAGGCGTTTTTGTTATGAATTGGAAGAAAGAGTGGAAAATTCTGGTTTTGATCGTTGTTGTTTTTGCGGGGTGTTATTATCTGCCTGTCGGTAACGCTCGTTTTGATAATGCCGTCAGCGAATCTTTTGAGCTTGTCAAGGACTATGCGAGGGCGCATGTTTTGTTTTGTCTGGTTCCGGCGTTTTTTATTGCAGGTGCCATAGGCGTTTTTGTCAGTCAGGGGGCGGTTATGAAATATCTCGGCCCCAAGGCTAACAAGGCAGTCGCTTACGGGGTCGCATCTGTTTCCGGTACGATACTTGCTGTTTGTTCCTGTACGGTGCTTCCGCTTTTCGCCGGGATATATCGCATGGGAGCCGGGCTTGGTCCTGCGACGGCATTTTTGTATTCCGGTCCTGCGATCAATGTGCTGTCGATAATACTTACCGCCAGGGTACTCGGAATTGAGCTTGGACTTGCGCGCGCGATCGGGGCTATAGTTTTCAGCGTGGTGATCGGTTTGCTGATGCACCTTATTTATCGCAAAGAAGAACTAAACCGCCCGGAGATCAAGATGGTACCCGGCTCAGAAGAAGAGGCACGTCCGCTTTATCAAATGGCAATCTATTTCGCTATGATGGTCGGCGTGCTGGTATTTGCAAACTGGGCCAAACCAGCCGAGTCATCCGGTCAGGAAGGTTTATGGGCGGCGATTTATTCTGTTAAATGGATTATAACAGCTGTTTTTGCGACGGGTTTGTTGGCTGTACTTGGGTTCTGGTTTAAGATGTCCTGGTGGAAATTATTTATTGCTCAATTTCCGGTGTGGGTACTGGCTGTCATCTTCCCGTCCATGCCTATACTTGCTTTTACGGCCGGTATCATTGGGTTAAGTATTGTCACCAGTACCGACAAAGGCGAAGGCGGCCAGTGGTTCTTTTCATCGTGGACGTTTGCTAAACAAATTTTGCCGCTGCTGTTCTTTGGCGTATTGGTTGCAGGCTTCCTGCTTGGTAGGCCTGACTACGAAGGTATTATACCAAAGGAATGGGTCAACAGTGCCGTAGGAGGCAATTCCCTGAAGTCAAACCTTTTCGCCTCTATCGCCGGTGCGTTTATGTATTTCGCGACTCTGACAGAGGTTCCGATATTGCAGGGTCTTATCGGTGCCGGTATGGGCAAAGGCCCGGCTCTTTCGCTTTTGCTTGCAGGCCCTGCCCTGTCACTGCCGAACATGCTGGTTATCCGAAGCGTAATGGGAACGCAGAAGACAATAGTTTACGTAGCGCTGGTTATAGTAATGGCAACGATTTCAGGGATTATTTTCGGAACATTTTTTTATTGACGTAAGATATTTGCAGAAAAGAAAGGGATTTATCATGAGTAAAGAAAATACTTATGCATGCAGCGGAGGTGCAAAACTGATTTTTGCCTGTTCAGGGGCGGCAGATGTTGGTGCGATTGCAGATCAAGCAGCCCGAAAAATGACTAAAGAAGGTATTGGCAAGATGTTTTGTTCGGCAGGCATTGGAGGTCGTGTCAGTGGAATTATGAAGACAGCCGAGTCGGCAGATAAAATTCTTGCTATTGACGGCTGTCCACTGAACTGTGTAAAAAACTCTCTAGACCTTGCCGGTTTCAAAGATTTTGACCATTTACAGCTTGCCGATCTGGGACTGGAAAAAGGCAGCAGTCCTGCGACAGAAAATAATATCGATAAAGTGGTCAGCAAAGGCAAGGAACTCATCGTAAGTAATTGTTAAGGATTCGATTATGAAGAAGATTCAGATTTTAGGTACCGGTTGTCCTAAGTGTAATATGCTCGCTTCTGCCGTTAAAGATGCGGCTGAAGAGATGGGTATTGAATATGAAATCGAGAAGGTTACACAGATCAACGACATTATGAGCTTTGGCGTGATGGTAACGCCTGCGCTGGTGATAGACGGCCAGGTGAAGGTTTCCGGCAAGGTGCCAAAGGTTGACGAGATTAAAGCAATGCTTTCTTAATGAAATCTAAAGGAGTTTCTTTTATGAATAAGGTAACAAGAATTTTAATTGTCATTGCCCTGATAGTAGTCGTGGGTATCGTTGTTGCAATGAAGCAGCAGGGAAAAGAGCCTGCTTCGCCGCCAGTGGAAGGGGCAAACCCAAATGCAGTCACAGCTGGAGGGAATTCGGTTGATAATGTAAAGGCTTTACCAGTTAACGAAAGCCTGCCCAGACTTATCGACCTTGGAGCAGATAAATGCATTCCCTGCAAAATGATGAAGCCGATCCTTGATGAGTTGAAGCAGGATTATAAAGAACAATTTAGCGTGACATTTATAGATGTATGGGAAAATCCTGACCAGGCAAAGGGATACAAAATCAATCTCATTCCGACACAGATATTTTATGATGCGTCAGGGAAAGAATTGTTCAGACACGAAGGCTTCTTCTCGAAAGAAGATATCCTCGGTAAATGGAAAGAATTTGGCATAAATATTGAGAAAGGTACAGACAATGAAGCGAAATAGTTACAAATTAGCAGCAGTGTCAGTAATCTTAATCGCTATGATTACAGGTATTGCAGTGGCCAATACCCCGGAACCCGTCAAGACGGTCGAGAAAGTTTATCCAAATCTTGCAGCTGGCGTGTTGACTTATGCAAAGGTTTCTGCATTGCCTGACGGTGTTCTACTTAAGTCTGAGGGCGTAGAAATCACTTCAAACAACATCGATAAGTTTATCTCAGGCCAGGCTAAGCAATTACAGGCTGAATTGAAGAAAAATGCTTTCTTTGTTCTTGAGCAGCAGGCGACTGGCGAAATCCTTAAACAGCTTGTCTCTAAAAAACTTACTAAAAAGGTCAACTTGACAGATGACAAGCAGCTTTTATCAACTTTTTTTGAGGAACTAACTAAGGACATTAAGGTCACAGAGAAAGATGTAGAGACATTCTACAGGGAAAATGAAAGCGTTTTCTGCGGTACACCTTTAAAGAGTGTACGAAAGCAGATCGAATCCTATGTACTGCAGGACAATAAACAGCGTTTTATAGATCAGTATATACAAACACTAGGGCAGAAAATTGAAATTGTAGTGTCAGATTCATGGACAAAGCAGCAGGCTGTAAGCTCAAAAGACAATTTACTCGACAAGGCAAGGGCTGAAGGTAAGCCGACACTTGCTATATTTAGTGCCGCAAGTTGCTGCGGGCCGGATAAGATGATTCCGGTTAGAGACGCGTTGCTCAAAAAATATGACAAAAAGATCAATGTCGTTTATATCGAGCCAAAAAAACAGCAGATTCTTGCCGCCAGATACGGTATCCGGTCTATTCCCTCTCAAGTTTTCTATGATAACAAAGGCAAGGAATATTTCCGCCATAGTGGTTTCTATTCGGAAAAAGATATAACTGGCAAGCTAACCGAAATGGAAGTTAAGTAATATGCAGGAATTATTTACGCAGTTGACACGAGCGGTCGAAGGAACATGGTTCATAGCCCTGTCCGCTTCGTTTATATGGGGAGTACTGAGTATTCTGTTGAGTCCCTGTCATCTTGCAAGCATTCCGTTGATCGTAGGCTTTGTTGATAATCAGGGCAAAATCTCAACCAAACGAGCCTTCTGGATATCAACCTTATTTGCCGTTGGAATCCTCATTACTATCGGAGCTATTGGAGCAATTACTGCTGCTGCGGGCAGAATGATGGGTGATGTCGGCAGATACGGCAATTACTTTGTGGCATTGATATTTTTTGTAGTGGGGCTCCACCTTCTCGGTGTTATCCCAATGCCATGGTCTGGACCCGGGCAGGTTGGCATGAAACGCAAAGGGATGCTTGCAGCTTTTATCCTGGGGTTAGTTTTCGGTATTGCCTTGGGGCCCTGCACCTTTGCGTACATGGCTCCTATACTTGGTGTTACTTTTAAGCTGGCTTCTACTAATCTTGCTTATGGTATTTTATTACTGTTAGTCTATGGTATCGGTCACTGCTCTGTGATTATCTTTGCGGGCACTTTCACTGAGGTTGTCCAGCGGTACATGAACTGGAACGAGAAATCTAAAGGTGCAACAATTCTTAAGAAGATTTGCGGTGGATTGGTTCTTCTTGGTGGTATTTGGCTGATTTACACCGCTCCATAGAAAATAACATGGTTGCTTAATAGGGAGATTAGCATGGACAACTTATTAGAACTTATTAAAGACAGAACTTATTAGAGACAGTCACCTATTAAAATGAAAACAATGGCTAGTTATTCTGGAAAAATGGAAGGAACTTGGTGTCGAACTGGCTGAGGCGAAATAATGCATCAGCTTTTTACATACCTTAGCAATGCTCTTGATGGGCAGGTGCTGGGTTTGATATTCGGGATTTCGCTGGGGCCTTGCACTTTCGCGTTTATGGAACCGGTTCTTGCGGTTGCAACATTTAAGTCGGCTTATGGGGTTTCACTGGTGATTCTCTATGGGCTGGGGCATTGCGGGGTGATCGTCCTTGCCGGCACCTGCGGTCAGCTCAGCCAGCGGTATATAAATTTCAACAATAAAACAAACACAGCGACTATCGTAAAGCGGATTTGCGGAGTTATGATCATACTTTTTGGACTATATATGATCTACACCGCGAAATAGCCGCCACACAATAGCCGCCACGGGATTGGTTTTTTTTGGAACTTCTTTTAGAAGTCGTAGATTTCCTGGGCCACTTTAAAACCGGCATCCAGAGCCTTAGAGAAATCCGGATCCAGA
Organism: Phycisphaerae bacterium; assembly: GCA_021736615.1. The sequence continues at coordinate 10,227 of JAIPFN010000178.1, forward strand.
GAATTTGTGATCGAGTGAGTGTGCAGAAATTCCTTTGCAAGGCTTGCAGCATCGCTGAATTCACCTTCTTTTACCTTATTTTGCATCCAGTTCATAATCTCTTTTTCAGTCATTTTCTATCTCCTGTTTCGGGCAAGACGAATCTAAGCCCTAAAGTTTCATTTTTTCTTAATACTTGTTAATATCGGTTCAACGGCGGGGTCAATAAAGAAATTTTTTCAAAAGTGAGTATTTTACTATAAGATTATAGCGGAGATGACGTCAAATTTTGTTTATGATACTGATAATCAAGATTTTCATCCTTGCAACGGCAACAATAGTATATACAATAAGCGAAATTAAACAAAAATACCCGGATGATTTCTTAAGTCGGGCTGAATTTTTCAATAGACATTTCAAGCCGGCGACAGGTCAGTTTGAAGACGGAGCAGTAAATGGCAACAGCGGTTAGATTACCGAAACTTGGCAAGGCGATGGATGAAGGAACCATCGTCAATGCCCTGATAAAAATAGGCGACAAGGTCAGCAAGGGAGATGTTATATTCGAGGTCGAGACCGACAAGGCGACCCTCGAGGTCGAGTCCCCGGAAAGCGGTTTTGTAAAACACATACTCATCGGCGATTGCGAAACAGTTGCCGTCAACACCCCTCTTGCAGTCCTGGGTACAGAAGATGAAACTGTCTGCGTGGACCTTTTAAAGGAGTTGATTGCCGAAAAAGATTCCCTTCGCAAAGAAATCGAATACATTCACACCCATGATACCCAGATACGGCAGGTCAATACCAGTGATATTTGTTCAAGCCTTGCCGATGGTGTTTGGCCGGATGAGTCGGCCTGCCGGCCGGGAAAAACTATCCCCCTTGGCAGGCTCCAGAAGCTTCTTGGCGACCGGATGGTACAGAGTAAACGTCACATTCCGTGCTTTTATCTAACGATAAAGGTTGATGTTACCGAAATTGCCGGTTTGATAGAAAAAATGAATGCCCAGGGCGATGCTAATGTTGTAATCGACGATTTTGCGATGCTGGCGATGGCGCAGTGCCTGGTGAGATATCCAGAGATGACAGGCCAGATTTCCGGAGAAAATATCGTATTAAGCGACGAGATCGGAATTGGGCTGGTTATGGAGGTTCCAGGCGGAGCGGTCGCGCCGGTAATAAAAAATGTCGATAATAAGACTGTTACCGCCATTGCCGCCGAAAGAGCCGCCTTAGCCGAAAAGGCAGCCAATAAACAACTTACGCTCGAAGACCTCGAAGGGGCGTGTATAACGCTCAGTAATATGGGCCCGTACGGCGTGGAGATGTTTATTCCGGTGGTGATTCCCGGCCAGTGCAGCATAATCGGGCTTGGAAGAGTCACCGAGACTTGCGTCCCGCACAAAGAGAATGTAGAGATCAGGAAGATCATGAAAATGTCAATTTCCGTCGATCACAGGGTTACTAACGGTGCAAATGCC
>JAIPFN010000179.1 GCA_021736615.1 Phycisphaerae bacterium
GGAACCGGTCAGCATTACAGCCCGCGACGGAGAACAAAGACACGCCCCGGCATAAGCACTGGTGTACAATGTACCGCTTTTCGCCAACGCGTCTATATTCGGAGTCTCATAAACAGGACTGCCCATACATCCAAGATCGCGCCATCCAAGATCGTCGACATGTATAACGACAACATTCCGACGAGATTGTTTTGCCGTGCGATCCCCTGCGGCCTGGAGGTTTGCAGTGCATCCCAAAAGCAACAATAGAAAGGAAATACTTACTATAAAGCTTTTCATAAGCTCTTCCACACACAATACAACAATTTTTTTCTTTTTTATGCTTCCCCTATAAAAAGCTACTCAAACCGGCCTATTGACCGGTTTGAGTACACTTTAAAATTCAGATCAAGCTGTAAAAACAGCTTACAATGATCAACTATGATTGATTATTTTTTTGGGGGAGCAGCACAACAGCCTGCAGCAGCACACTGATTCGGAGCGACCAGTTGCGCCATGGCACAGCCCATTGCCTCGCCGATATTCATATAGGTCTCGGCATTGCCGCTATAGTGACCGTTCGATGCGCCGCCCTTAGATAAAGGATTGGTATAAACGGTAGCAACATTACCCTTGAACTGGGGGTACTTACCGCTCTTGCCGCAAACCGCCATCTGAGCATTGAGTATCATTCCCTCATTGCCTTCTGCACCCATCTTTGTCTGGCCAAGGGTGGCACAAACGAACTTAGCCTTAGGAGCATTGAAGTCCTTGCGGAGAGCATTGATAAGAGCTACCAGGTTCTTTTCGTAACGGCTTGCATGAATTTCATTGTAGCGGTCCTTGTCGCCCTGCCAGAAGAAGAAACCTGCAATTTCGTAACCCTTGGCGCCCGGATAGTACTTATCGAGTTCGGCTAGAACCTTTTTGGCCCTGTCGATGTCGCCTGCATACTGACAACCGGCGGTCCATGTAATCCTCTTAGGCTCAGTGCCCTTTTCCCATTTATCAGGAGAGTCTCCAAAGCCGGCAAAAACATAAGTCTTTGTTTCGCCGGTTTTTTTGTCTTTTACCTGAGCTTCATAACGCTCGCTACCCGGAGGAAGCAGGTCCCAACCGAGGCTGCGGTTGCCGATACAACTCTTAAGGATCATCACAGGAGCATCAGTAACATGGCCCATAACGTACCCGATACCGTACTCAGGACCAATCTTTCCGCCCTTGATCGTCATAAATTCGTTATTGAATTGACGTGTCTTTCCCGGTCCGCCGCTTCCCATAACGCGTACATTCCGAACGTCATTACGAACAGTCCAGTTACCGGCATCATCGACGAGGTAGGGATACAAACCTTTCTCTTTGACGGCATTTTCGAGGCTGCCTTCGCCGCCTTTTTTACCGGCTTTGACATTTCCTGCACCGACCATGTTTGATTGGCCGAGCAGAATATAGACCTGAACGGGCTTGCTCATATCGGCAGGCTTACCGTCCGGATCGGGTATCTGCTTGGCGGCACTATCGGCAGCCGAAACATTAGCGGTTAACATACTGACTGCTGCGAGCAGACACAACACAACAAACAATTTTTTCCTATCCATAATCTTACTGCCTTTCATTAAAAAAAAATTAAACTTTAAGTTACAATATTTGCCTCTGATGTACTATAAAACGAATCAAAGCCCCGAGTTATTGCAGTTTTGCAGCATACTTTATCAAAACGGACCAAAAACAACCCGTCAATTTCCGTAACACTCTCCATTTAAAGAACTTATGTAAGATTTGCTTTTTATGTATAGAAAAAAACAAGAATTGTCTTATGAACAGATACGGTACCCGGAAAACTCTCTAAAAAATTGCAAAAAACAATTTTCTGTAAAAAACAACAATATTTCGGGTTTTCAGCACAACATTGACAAACAACGCCGATATGCCCGGATTTCTACTTTTACTCCCGCTTACCGTATAGTTCGTCGTCGGGGATGTCTTTCGTTGGTCGCGGCATTGCTGCTTTGGTCTCAATCAGCCATCTGTCGAGCTGGGCACTTAGACGACCTGCGACCTTCGGCAGAGCCTTCGCCAGATTCTTGGTTTCACCAAGGTCATCGGCTAGATTGTACAGTTCGATGTCGCCGGTCTTGTGAAATTTGATCAGCTTATAGTCGCCCGAGCGAATCACACTACCCATTTGATTGTCCCGGTGAAACGCATAATGCGGAAAATGAAAGTAAATGGCATCGCGAGCGGGTTTTCCGGATTGCGTCAGCAGCGGCACCAGTGTTTCGCCGTCAAATTCATTAGCTTTGTAATCGACCCCAACGGCGTCAAGAAATGTCGGCACGAAGTCCATCGTCACGACCGGTTCGCTGCATAGTGTGTCCGGTTTCACCTTGCCCGGCCAGCGGATGATCAGCGGCACGCGAATACCGCCTTCCGACAGGTAACCCTTTGATTTCTTGAGTGGTTTAGCACTGGTGATCTCGGCGTTATCGCCTACGAAAGGACCATTGTCGGAAGTAAACACAACCAGCGTCTCTTCGGTTATACCCATAGCGTCCATCTCGGCGAGCACCTTGCCAACGGCGATGTCGGTGCCTTCAACCATCGCCTGATATTTCTGATGCAGGTTCGGTTCGCCCGCGGCGTACTTTTTGTACAGACTCTCCGTCGCTTCTACCGGCCAGTGCACGGTGTAATTCCACAGGCACACGAAAAACGGCTTGTCCGCGGCCTTCTGTTTCTTAATGAAGTCGATGGCCTCTTCGGCCAGTCGATCCGGCAAATACTGACCAGGCTTGCGCCCCTTAAGATTGGGCAGTGAGTATGGGTCGAAGAACGATCCTTTACCGCCGGGACCGCCCTGATGGTTGCCGCCGATATTAATATCGAAGCCCTGATTCTCCGGCAGATAGATACGATTCTCATCGCTCCACTTCGTTCCGGAAAGATGCCATTTGCCGATAAACGCCGTGCCGTAACCGTCTTTTTTCAATCGCTCGGCGATGGTCGTGTAACCAGGCTCCAGGTGATTGACAGATTCGCCCGGACCTAGCGAGTTGCCGTAATAAAAACTCCAGCGGTCGGGAATGTGAGTGGTAATTCGCAGCCGTGCCGGGGCCAACCCGGTCATAGCCGCTGCGCGAGTGGGCGAACATACCGGAGCGGCGGAATAGGCGTCGGTAAATCGCATTCCCTGCCGAGCAAGCCGGTCGATATTCGGCGTATGATATTCTGTGGACCCCTGGCAGGCCAGATCCATCCATCCGAGATCGTCGATCATAATATAGAGGATATTGGGTTTATCTGCTTTCGCCGTTGAAGGCGCATCCGGGTCAACACATCCGCTAAAAAACATTATGCCGATAACGACAACAAGACCAAAGAAATAACGTCTATTCATTCATATTCTCCTTATTAATTAATTTACCTGGGGACATTATAACACTCAAAACCCAATCAAAACCACAAGAAATTGTCAATTATCGCGAAAATGTATTTTCTCATATACAAATTGCAATAAAAAAGTATAATTGGGCGTCTACATAATCATAGATTTCGCTAAATAAACCATATTTTTTCAGAAAGGATCACCCGTATTATGAAGAAAACATTTTTTGCTATCTGTTTGTTCTTTTTTGCAGTTTGCCATGGCTCTTTATACGCCGCTGAGCCGGTACTCTGGTGGAGTTTTGATCAAAACTCCGGTTCAATAGTAAAAGATCAGGCTTCTAATATCGAAGACCCTATCGAAGGAAATTTCAGATATTTACCGGGCGTATCGGGAACATCCATCAAACCGGACGGATACACAACCTGCATTACCCGGGATACTGTTGGAAAATCACTAATTCCGGATTCGGCATTCACTGTCGAGGCCTGGGTCGCACATGCAGCATATCCCTGGAACTGGGTTCCTGTGATCGCTCTAAGCACCGACAACAGCGAGGAAGGTTTCAGCTTTAAAGTAGGCCCTAATGGAGACTTCTCTCTTGAAGGCCACTTTGCAGGTGAATGGCAGATATGCACATCCGAAAAAAATGTTATGCCGCTGAGGAAATGGACACACATCGCAGCTGCCTTTGACAGCAAAGTCGGTATAAGACTTTACGTAGACGGCAAGCTCACCGGCAAACTGGACGAAAAAGGGAAAATCACCTACAAGAGCCGGCCCCAGCTTCGCGGTTTGATGAATTACAATGCAATCAAGCCTTCGAATATTCATCGCCAGCACGGAACACTTCCCGGATGGTTCAGTGTCGACGGACTCGTTGATGAAGTTAAGATTTACGACAAAGCACTTTCAGCTAGAGAGATCGCAAATAATTATAAGGCTTATTTGCCTGTCAAGGATCCTCCGCTTAAACTCCGTCAAATGCCCTCCGGGCCAAAAGGCCCCGGTCGATTCGGTGCATACTATACCAATTTAAAATACTACCCGGAATGGGATAACCTCTGGCCGGTAGCTTCTGACCCGGATATCGTGGTCCGCTTCGACCAGTCGGCAACAAGAATGGTATTCTGGCGAGGAAGCCGTTATTCACCGGCGTGGGTATCGGAGAATGGACTGTGGATGGCCGACCAGAGTGTTGAACTATTTTACGGAAGACGCTCACTCGACAAGGAAGGCTGCTTCGAGCACATGCAGGACCGCCGATGCCGGTATTCACATGTCCGGGTTATCGAAAACACCGACGCCCGCGTCGTAGTTCACTGGCGATATGCCCCGGTAAGCGCACACGACCACCTCTGGAAAGAAGACCCGAAAACTACCCGTGCATGCTGGGTCGATGAATACTATTACATCTACCCCGACCAGATGGCAATCCGCAATGTATCCTGGAAAACCGGAACCGCCAGGGGCGCAGGGATGCAGTTCCAGGAATCACTGCCGTTTACCCAGCCGGGTCAGATGGTAAGCGAACTGGTCCCAGACGGATGGGTGACCATTGCCAATCTCGACGGCGAAACCGACACACTTAAATACTGTAAAAATCCGCAAAAGAGAAAACACCCTGATAATCTTATTCTTCAGAGGTACAACTTCAAATCCGAAAATAAACCTTCGATCATTTTCGAAAAGGGAAGCCGCATGCATCACGTCGAAGACCGCCGTTACAAACATGACGCCGACAGCCTCGACATCTATGGCTCATGCAACCACTGGCCCGTCGGACAGATGGCATGTGACGGAAGAACCGTTCAGGCCGCCGACCGCCCGACACATGCCTGCGGCTTTCCGGTTACCGGCCCGCCCCTCCACGACAAGGACGGACGCACATGGTGGAACGGTCTGTACGGCATGACAGAGATGTCAATGGACGAACTGGTCTACGTCGCCAACGGCTGGAACAATCCCGCCAGTCTCGAAGTAAAATCAAAAGGCTTCACATCAAATGGCTACAACATGGGTCAGCGTGCGTATATCATCGAGAAAGAAAACTCTTCCGACCAGCCGCTAAGCCTAACCGTCAAAGCCTCCAAGGACTCACCGGTATACAACCTTGCATTTGTCATAAAGAACTGGTACAAGGACTCGCTGACACTGAACCTTAACGGTAAAAACATCAAACCCGGAAAAGATTTCCGAACAGGCGTATATCACACGATAGACGGCAGCAACGTCAATGTCTGGATTAAGACTAAAACCACAAAACCGATTTCTATAACTTTACAATAAAACGCAAATAACCTTACTTCTATAAAAGGAAACAGAGATGTTTAATGCAAGGACCAATAAACAAAAGAATACATTTTTAACTCGTCTTCTGTGTGCCCTGCTGCTGTTAGCAGTTTTGCAGGTTCCATCGGTATTCGCTGAAAAACCCGATCTGGGCACACGCGGAGCAACGGAGGACACTCCTTCGCTGTCGCAGTACTTCTCTTGGATCAACAATACCAACGAGGGCAGCAACGAAGAACAGACCCTGATTAACCTGGATTTCTTCCAGTGGCTCCAGGACGAATACGGAATGATCCTGGACATCTACGCCTTCGACGCCGGAAACATCGACTACCCGAGAACTTACGGCAGCATGGATTCCGAGAAGTTCAAAAAGCAGTTTCCCAACGGTTTCAAACCGATCTATGAAAAAGCAAAAGCCATGGGCACACGCCTCGGCGTCTGGCTAGGACCTGACGGTTTTGGCGATACCCCCGAAGAAGAACAGGCACGTATCGACATGCTCGTCAAACTTTGCAGGGACTATGAGTTCCAGCTTTTCAAAGTTGACGCCGTCTGCACCCAGCTGCGAACGGAAAAACAGGACGCCTTTGCCCGCCAGATGATCGAATGCCGCAAGTACAGTCCGGACCTGATCCTGCTAAACCACAGATTGAACCTCGGCGATGCGGAAAAACACGCAACAACTTTTCTGTGGGGCGGAGCGGAAACTTATATCGACGTCCACATGGCTAACAGGCAAACGGGAACACATAACCGGGTACAGGCCATATCCCGCGGTCTGGTACCGGATCTGAAAAGGCTCACCGAAGACCACGGCGTTTGTATCTCTTCATGCGTTGACTTTTGGGACGACGACCTGATCCTGCAGGCCTTCAGCCGCAGCCTCATACTCGCACCGGAAATCTACGCCAACCCATGGTTCCTCAGAGACGACGAGTATCCTAAACTTGCCCGAATATACAACCTCCACCGCCGTTATAACGACATCCTGACAAAGGGTATCGTTTTACCGGAAGAACAGTACGGGCCAAAGGCTGTTTCTCGCGGAGACGACTCGCGCCGCTTGATCACTTTGCGGAACCTGACGTGGGAGCCGGTAAAATACAAGATTGACCTGGACGAATCAATCGGCCTGAAAGCCAAGGGCAAGGCCTCACTGTATCAGTTCCACCCAACCGAAAAATTCCTCGGCCAAAAAACATCTGAACAAACCAGCATTGAAGTAGAGGTCATGCCCTTTAGAAGTTGCCTGCTGCTGGCTACTACTGACAAAAACCCTGAAGTAGTAATCAAAGGCAGCGATTACGAAGTAGTCCGCGACACCAAGGGCAAAGACGTAATAGTAAACGTAATGGGATATCCGGGCACCAAAGCGGAGATTACTCTTCAAGCACCCGGCAAGTCATTCTCTAAGGCTAGTCTTGACGGAAAAAACGCCCGCAATCTTGTTAAAGGTAGATCAATCAAGGTCACCTTCGAAGGTGACAAGATCAATAAGCCATGGCACCGTAAACTCGGCGACCTTTCCGAATGCCCGGTCCCAAAAGACGCAGAGGCTCTTTACGAAGCAACCTGTTTCGCTTCAGACAACGATCCGCTTGAATACCGTTCGCTGAAACGCTCGGGACCGACTAAGATCGAGCAGGTTCAGAAAGCACGCGACGAGTTTGTAAATCAGTGGATGATAAAGGAACGCGGAATCGATCCTTCGTATCTATTCGATAACGACCCGGAGACGATCTACACCTTTAAGGCATCTCGCCGATTAAACCTGGAAAAAAATATCCGCATCGATTTCGGTCAGCCGATCAGCATTGACACACTAAGCATCGTTTTGCCTGATCCCTCAATCGAATCGAAAGACCCAAGGTCGAAAAGGAGACAGCCGGAACCCAAAGTACCAGAAAAATACATCGCCGAAGTTTCGCCAGACATGAAAACATGGTCGCCGGCAGAGATTTCCGTAACAGAATCAGAAATCAAGATCAGCATCAACGGCGACAAGAAAGTGCAGTACTTGCGAACAAACGGCGTGCCGAATAAAGCGACAGACATTAAGGGTTACTATCTTAACAGGCTCCTTACTGCCAAAAACTGGTGTCACTCATACCTCTTCGACCGCATGGACAACCGCCCGGCCGTAAAAGCATTCAGCCTGAAGTTTAATCTGGAACAATACGTCGAGGGCAGCTATATCTGCGTCCCGCTCGAAGGCAAACACGGCCTCGAAGGTGCATACCCGGCAATACGTTCGGGTAAAGACGATTACATCGGATCTCCAAGACGTGCTGTCTCTTACCTAAGCAACGTCTGGGAAGCCGGCCCCCGTCTTAGCGACAGCAACTACACATATTTCATCCCGGTCACAAAAGACATGATCGGAAAACCTCTGGAAGTTGTCGTAATGGCATTTGACAAAAACAACCTCGATTTTAAACCAGGTGCCTGGATAACATCAAATCCAATACCGATGGTCAAAAAACAATTAATTCTTACTCGTAAGTAGTAAGTGGTGAGTTGTTTTTTCGGCTTGCCTGGAATTCAAATTTGCTATTTTAATAAAGGTATCGAAATGAGTGAAAACGTTTTAAAGTCAAGACGCCAATTCCTTAAAACAACCGCCGCCCTTGCAATAGGCGCTGCTGGGCTTTCCATCACCGGATGCGAAAACGCCCGGACTGCTTCTAAACCGGCTAAGGGTCCTTTCATCAAAAAGAATGCTACGGTACTGTTTCAGGGGGATTCTATAACCGATGCCGGCAGGGATCGTAAAAGAGGAGATATCGCTAACGATCCGGGTGCGTTGGGAAGAGGGTATGCCTTTAATATTGCTTCGCAGCTTTTGGCTGAAAGGCCAAATGATAATTTGAAATTCTTCAACAGGGGCAACAGCGGCTGGAAAGTCCCCCAGCTAGCCAGTTCATGGGACAGAAACTGCATAGCCATAAAACCCGACGTCCTGAGCATCATGATCGGCGTAAATGACTACTGGCATACCGTCGCATTCGGACGCAAATTCAAAGGCACCGTAGGAACTTACGAGAGGGATTACAGGGCGTTATTGAATCGGACTGTCAAGGAACTGCCGGGCATTAAACTTGTTGTCTGCGAACCATACGCTCTAAGATGCGGCAAGCATATCAATGACAGCTGGTTCCCGACCTTCGACCATTACCGTGCAGTCTCAAAAAAACTGGCAGATGAATTCGGCGCACTGTTCGTTCCGTTCCAGTCAATTCTCGAAAAGGCCGCCACCAAAGATAAGCCGCTTGAATACTGGGCTGGCGACGGTATTCATCCAAGTAAGCCCGGAGCGGAACTGATGGCACAGGAATGGCTCAAAGTCGTTGAAATGGGATAACGCACAACCAGTCCAAGTCGAAAACACAGTTTAGCAGCATGGGTAAAAATGCCCTTCTTTCACCCATGCTGTGCACTGCCGGTTATTTTGGCACGGTAAATTGATACGTGCCGGACTGAACCTTGTATATCGCCGCGTTATTTTCGTAACGCACAAATTCAATGCCCTCGGCCTGGCTGGCCGGTTTACCGCCTTCTTTGATCCCTTCAGGACTATCGCAAGGCACATAAACTGTCGAAACCGCATTAGCCGGAATAACAATGTCCATAACAAGCGAATCACCGGCCTTTTTCCAGTTACTCGTGACTTTACCCCTGACTGAATCATAACTGCTATTGACCCAGTTCAGGTCAGCCGGTATCAGCGGCCTTATAATAATGCGATCAAACCCGACCGCGTCCGGGTGCGGCTGAATGCCGCCAAGCCAATTATAGAACCACTGCGAAACCGAACCGAACATAGGATGATTGTGAGAGAAAGTATTGTCACTATATGCCCAGTGTTCCCAAAGCGTAGTGGCCCCGTTATCAAGCATATGTCCCCAACCCGGGAATGTCTTCTGGTTAACAATGTCATAGGCGACCTGTCCATACCCTTCACGCGAAAGGGTCTCAAGCATATACCGCGTCCCGAATATCCCCGTCGTGAGATGGCCGTCATGCTCGCTGATGTCGTCCAGCAGATATTTAACTGCCGCCGGGCGTTTACCGTCGGCGATAAGATCCGAGAACAGCGAGAAAGACTGACTCGATTGAGTGCCCGGACTGCATCGACCTGTTTTTGGATTGAAGTATTTTTCGTTATAGGCTTTTTCTATATCCGCAGACAACGCCGCGTATTTTTCCGCGTCCTCTTGATAGCCGAGTATACCGGCCATTTTTTCGAGCATCTTCGCACTTTGATAATACAGCGGTGTAACCATCGGAGCACGTCTTCTGTGGACAGAAGGGTTACCCACCTCAACGCTCAGTGTATACTTCGTATTCGCCTGCAGGTTTTCCGAAAGAACCTGACTCAAACCGGATATATAACCGCGGTCGCACTCGACATACGAGACGTTTTCGCCTTCGGGAGCCTTGCCGTTGTAAATGCCGTTGGGGTCGTAAACACCGCAATTGAGGTCCATGCCGTCACCGAGATCGACCCACTTGTCGGGATTGGTAGCTTTTAAGTCATACCACCCTTCCGACCAGCCGGAAACTTCGTCTACCGACCAGCCGTTAACCACATCGGCATCTTCAAACCCGCCATTGACGATTGGAACTACGCTCGACAGGTTTTTACCGATCAAAATATCAGGCTCGTTCGCATCAGGATACGAATAAGTAAAGTCAAATTTTCGATCTGCCTTTTTAGTAACAAAACCGAACTCCATACCGGGAGCAACATAGTTTCGATCCGAAAATTCCAAAACGTAGCTTGGCTCTTTAAATGTAACAACATAATTGGGAAGGTCGTTTGTAAGTTCGACCTTGTCGAAATCCAACTGGTCATACTCCTGTGTATATTCGGCAAGGAGTCGAACCTCAAGCGGCATACCGACATTAGGATCAACCAGCACATCGGAACCGGATTTATAAGTAAGGTCGGCTTTGACAAATCTGGAACCATCGGGCGAAGCAAGACCGGATTTCGACGCGACAACGACACCGCCGGCGAGCAGTTCTATGCGATACTTAGGAGCCGTTGATTTCCTGGACAGCGTTTCATGATCGCTAAGACCGTTACTGACGATGTTCGTCGAATTACTCTCAGTAACAAGACCGAGCCATTGCTTTGATGTCTCATACTGCTCTTCAATAATTCTTTTGTCGCCATAGTACTGATACAACTTTAGCTGCGTATGAGGATGAGCCATCGCCCAGCCAACACCGCAATATTGAATCCCCACCGACGGAGCGGTGTCGGTAAGCATTCCGTCTTTCAGTTTGGAATCATCCCAGTCGGTGATCGCTTTGGCATAAAAGCTCGACATGTCATAATTGTATATAAACGTCTCATTAGTATTGACAAGGTCGCCGCCATAGCCGAACCTCTCGCGATGCGGACAATCCGACTGCACGCTAAAGATATTGCTAAGAAATGTCCAGTCGCATATCTTTTGGATCGAGTTGAACATCTCATTCGAGCAAGAGAAACTGCCCACTCGTTTCACATCGGAATTAAGCCTGTGCCCTACAACCATGTCAAGCGTGGGTTTCGCGTCGATTCCGGTAATTTCAAGATAACGAAAAGCGTGCCAGGAAAATCGAGGAGTATAGGTTTCCAGTCCGCCGCCTTTCGCAAAATACACGTCGTTTTGCCATGCGACTCCCGGATGAGATTCAAGATCGTCGTTTCGCTTCCTTTTGATCTGCCCGCAAACACTTGTCATCGGATTCAAAGTGCCGTCTTCATTGAGCAACTCGCCATATCGAATATTAACCTTAGTGCCCTTTTGAAGGTTAAATTTAAACGACGCCAATCCTGAAAAGTTTTGGCCCATATCAACAACATAGACGCCTTCTTCGGGTTCGGTAATTTTAACAGGTTTAACTGTTGCCGTCACCCGGATAGGCTCTAGCGGTTGAGCGACTAACTTGCCGACTGTCTCTTCGGCCGGTGCCGCATTTGACCATGATAAATCATCAAAGCCGGGCTTGTTC
>JAIPFN010000180.1 GCA_021736615.1 Phycisphaerae bacterium
ACATTTTTTCATTACTCCTTAATAATAACTCACTAAATTATCAAACCACCGGATCACACCGGAACCATTATCGCAACATGGGCCAAGCCCAAAATCTATTCTTAACACTTAAACGAATGTCCGACAGAATAATCAATATGCCTTCCAAGAGATGCAGCCATCTTTTCCATACATTCCGCACAGGCACCTGCCGGCTCAGTAACACATCGTTTGCCCGGATAAATCTCATAAAGCTTTTTATATTCAGGCGGCGTATAGTTCGGCATAAGCACGTTGGCTCCGGCTTTTAGAGCTTTTAATCTGCCGTCACCTTCGCCGATACTTCCCGTCGCCGTCGTCGCCGGAAGATGCGTATCCTTCGTAACGATTCGCGTTACCGCGATAGCGTTAAGCACCATTTCCAGCGTCCCTTGCTCTTCATCACGCAGCTTTGTCGCCTGGTGCGGAATAAAAGGGCCTATCCCGATCATATCAATTTCATGCTCGGCAAAAAACAGTATATCACCTGCCAGCGTATCGGCCGTCTGGCCTTTAAGCCCGATGATGCAGCCGGAACCTGTCTGATAGCCGATCTCTTTTAAATCCTTAAGGCACTGCACACGCCTATCATAACTCATCTCAGGGTGCATCGACTCATACACCGCCTTGTCGGAGCTTTCGATCTTAAGCAAGTATCTGTCTGCACCTGCCGATTTCCAAAGCTCGTAATCCTTTCTGTCGCACTCGCCAACTGAAAGGGTGATCGCCATATCAGTAAAGTCGCTCTTAACTCGCTCGATAAGCTCTTTGAGCCAGACCGGGTCAAGGTCGTCCTGCTCACCGGCTTGTAAAACAACAGTCCTAATCCCGTCGGAATAAATATGCGAGATACAGTCATAAACCTGCTGTGCATTAAGGCGGTATCTGCCGATGCTCTTATTGTGCTTATTCAATCCGCAATACAAACACCCATTATTGCAGTAGTTGGCAAACTCAACGATACCGCGAAGCAGTATTCCGTCACCGACATACTCTTTTCGTACGTTGTCGGCAAAATCAAATAGCTCTTGCACGTCTGTTTCGTCATCCATTGAGAGCAAAAACCGAAGGTCACCGCGATCCGGCATTTTCGCGTTGTAAACACTTTGCAAAACTTGCGATACCTTAGACATACTCATCGCGAACCCCGTCGTCAATATGACTGAAAAAACCGTCAAGCATCTGACGGGCATCGCTTCCGAGGTTTTCTACGCATTCTTCGATCAAGGCATAGCCATCCTTGCGAACCTGCTCGCTGCCGAAATCGTCAAGATACTCTTTCAAGGTCACAAGCCCGTTCATCTGGCACATGCCCTTGATATTACCGGGTCTGGCCATATTCATAAAAGCCTCGCCGGTTCTTTTCTTCCTGTAGCAGGCCGCACAAAAACTCGGAAGATACTTCTGTTTGACAAGCGACCCGATAATCTCATCAAGAGTCCGCTGATCTCCCAGAGTAAACTGAATTCCGTGGTCTTGATTGTTATCTTCCGTCGCGTATCCGCCCGGTGCCGTACGGGATTCGGCACTGATCTGCGAAATGCCCAGGTTGACCAGTTTATCCCTCATCAAGGCCTCTTCACGTGTAGAGAGGATTATCCCGGTATAAGGTACAGCCAGGCGAAGCACAGCGACCAGTTTCGTGAAATCTTTATCGGAGATCGCGTTCGGCACATTTTTTGTAAAGTCGGCACCTTCGGCAGGCTCGATACGGGGAACAGAAATAGTATGCGGGCCAACGCCGTAGGTATTTTCAAGGTACTCAATATGCATAAGCATAGCAAGCGTCTCAAACCGGTAATCGGCAAGTCCGTAAAGAACACCTACACCGATGTCGTCAATACCCGCCTTAAACGCACGGTCAACAGCGTCAAGCCGATTGTTCGGATCGCTCTTAGGGCCGGCAGGGTGCATCAGTTTATAAGTTTCGTCGTGGTAACTTTCCTGAAATATCTGATAAGTTCCGATGCCCGATCCTTTAAGAAGTTTGAACTCGTCAAGCGAAAGGGGGGCACAGTTGACATTGACCCGCTTGATCTTATGAGGACCAACTTGCGCGTCATAAATAGCTTTAATGGATTCGAGATAGTAATCGATATTGGCCATACCGTTAACTCTTGTTGCCTCGCCGGTAACCATCAGGATGCGTTTGTGCCCGCGGCTAAGCAGCCACTCGACTTGTTCGATGACCTCTTCGCTACGGAGTGACCGACGCTCGAGAGAAGCATTGTCGGCCTTAAACGCGCAGTACTGACATTTATTGACGCACCGGTTACTGATATACAGAGGAGCAAAAAGAACTACACGTCTGCCGTAGATGGCATTTTTGACGTAAGCAGCCGCCTCGAATATCTTCTCGGTCAGTCCGGCATCTCTCACCGAAAGCAAAGCAGCGGTCTCTTCCAGGCTAAGCCTGTTAAGCTCCTTCGCTTTGGCGAGGATACCATCGATCCGGCCGGCGTCGTAAACAACTCCGACGTCAAGCAGATCATCAATTCTATTACCATCAATATGCTTCATAATTAAGTCTCACCGAAGGCAATTCCGTCAGTTTTAAGCTTAAAGCTACTTTGCAGCTTTTCTGTACTTGTTGATCACTTCAATAGTCATCTTACTGTCCAGATCGCCGTATATCTTATCGTCGATCATAATAACAGGAGCGATACCGCACGCACCCAGGCACCTGGCTTCCTGAAGCGTAAACAAACCGTCTTCGGTAGTTTCCCCGGTCGCAACACCAAGTTCACTCTTGAGCGTATTGAGCACTTTATCGCCGCCCTTAACATAACATGCCGTACCCATACAAACACTCACCACGTGCTTGCCGATAGGTTCCAGATTAAAGTAATGATAAAATGTCGCAACACCCCATATATGAGCTGTTGGGATATTCATATCTTCGGCGACAATGTCCATTACTTCTTTATCAAGGTAACCGAACAATCCCTGAACCTTATGCAAAACGGCAATAAGATACGACTCAGAGTGTTCCATACCCTTTGTTTCTTCGATATACTTCTTAATTTCGATAATATTTTTATCATTTACATCTATCATCTTGATGCTCCGATTACTAAATTTCTTAATTCGTCATGAATTTATTGTCACTAATTATTTTTCAGGTCCCACCCTATCGGGGATAATACCCTTAGGTAGTTTCTCCTTGTAGTGCGTGTGCAGGTACTTATGCGACACTTTGCTCAAAGGCCTCTGCAAAAACTCTTTATAGAGCTTCTGGACATCGGGGTTGTCATGACTGCGTCTGATCGTATTTTCCCTGTCGATGCCATAAAGACACTCGGCTCGTTTCTGCAAAGCATCTTCATCAAGCGGGATAGTATTGGCCTGTGCATAAGGCTGACCGCCGCCGCCGACACAGCCGCCCGGGCAACCCATGATTTCTATAAAGTGATACCTGCCCGGATCCTTGCGAGCCATGTCAAGCAGATCGCATGCGTTGCCAAGACCGTGAGCGACTGCGACCCGGATTTCTGTGCCGTCAAGATCAAGCGTAGCTTCCTTGATACCCTTTAGCCCGCGGATGCCTTCAAGTTCAATATCAACAAGAGTCTGTCCTGTATAAAGCTCATAAGCAGTACGAATAGCAGCTTCCATTACTCCGCCTGTAGCACCGAAGATAACTGCCGCACCGGAAGACATACCGATCGGATTGTCCGGCTTCTCGGGTTTGATGTTAAGGAAATCGATACCTGCCGATTTGATCATCCATGCTATTTCACGAGTAGTGATAACGTTATCTACACTTTTAAGGTCGTCGACTACAAGCTCAGGGCGGTCTGCTTCATATTTTTTAGCTGTACAGCACATCACAGCGACACTATAGATTTTCTTCGGATCGATGCCCATCTTATTTGCCCAGTAAGACTTAGTCAGTGCACCCTGCATGGCCATCGGCGACTTACACGTCGACACGTTGTCAATGAGGTCGGGATAGAACTGCTCGAGGCACTTCATCCACGCACTCGAACACGATGTGATCATCGGAAATTTTCCACCATTCTGAACACGGTCAAGGAACTCGCTTCCTTCTTCCATGATAGTAACGTCGGCAGAGAAGTTCGTATCGAATACATAGTTAAACCCAAGCTTACGTAAAGCCGCGACAAGCTGACCTTCCATGTTACGGCCTGGCTCAAGCCCAAATGCTTCCCCGATTGCCGCACGTACAGAAGGAGCGAACTGTGCGACCTTGACAACATCAGGATTGTTAAGCTGCTCAAAGACGATATCCGTATAGTTTCTTTCCAGAAAAGAAGCGGTAGGGCACACGTTGATACACTGACCGCAAGCCGTACAGACACTGTCTTTCATATCCATATTATAAGCAGGCATAACGACCGTCTTAAATCCGCGGTGAGCCTGACAGAGGTTAGTTACCTTCTGGATTTCGGTACACATACGGACGCATCTGCCGCAAAGGATACACTTATTAGGGTCACGAATAACCGATTCTGCCGATAGATCCTTTTCGTAGTGCTTCTTTTCGCCTTCGAAGTGACGAACCCGGATACCCATAGATGCCGCAAGCCGCTGTAATTCACAGTTTCCGTCTCTTTCGCATGTGTGGCAATCAAGCGGATGGTTGTCGAGGATAAGCTCGACGATATCGCGTCTTACCTTGCGAAGTGCCTGTGTGTTTGTTTTAACTTTCATGCCTTCGGCAACGGGATATGCACAAGAAGCGACATAGTTATTCATGCCTTCAACTTCGACGATACAGACCCTGCAGGCACCTTCGATAGAAAGCTTAGGATGGTAGCAAAGACGTGGAATATGATACCCATGCTTGTCAGCGGCCTGCATAATAGTCAGGCCCTCTTCGACCTTGTACTCTTTGTTATTTATAAATATATTAACCATTTTACTCATTTTAACCTCATAATCGGTAGGATGGGCCGTGCCCATGCTGATTAAATTGTAATTTGTAATTATCCTTTGGTTATCGCTTCGAATTTACATTTCTCAAAGCACTGGCCGCACTTGATACACTTTTCCTGATCGATTACATGCAAGCCCTTCTTCTCACCGCTGATAGCGTCAGTCGGGCAAACACGCTTACATGCTCCGCAGCCGACACACTTTTCAATTATCGTATACTTAAGCAGTGCATTGCAAACTCCTGCACGGCAGATTCCTTCGTTAATGTGCTCTTCATATTCCTCGCGGAAATTCTTGATCGTACTCAGGATCGGGTTAGGAGCACTCTGACCGAGACCGCAAAGCGAAGACTTTTTGATCGTATTGCCAAGACGTTCCAGTTTTTCGATGTCGCCGGGCTGACCCTTGCCTTCGGTGATGCGGGTAAGGATTTCCAGCATACGCTTTGTACCTTCACGACACGGAGTACATTTACCGCAAGACTCATCCTGTGTAAATTCGATAAAGAACCTTGCGATGTTAACCATGCAAGAGGTCTCGTCGATGACGATCATACCGCCTGAGCCCATGATCGACCCCGCTGCTGCCAGCGATTCGTAATCAATCTTGGTATCGAGGTATTTTGCCGGTAGACACCCCCCAGAGGGTCCACCGGTTTGAATAGCCTTTAATTTCTTATCGCCTGGTATTCCGCCGCAGATGTCATAAACGATCTCGCGGAGGGTAGTTCCCATAGGAACCTCTACAAGACCGGTGTTTCTGACCATACCGGCAACTGCGAATACTTTTGTTCCTTTGCTTGTTTCAGTGCCAATGCTGCTAAACCATTCTCCTCCATCAAGGATGATAACCGGGATATTGGCCCACGACTCAACATTGTTAATGAGTGTTGGTTTGCCGAACAGACCGCTAACTGACGGGTACGGAGGCCTTGGTCTCGGCATACCGCGTTTACCTTCGATAGAGTGGATCAAAGCAGTCTCTTCGCCGCATACGAAGGCGCCGGCACCAAGTCGGATCTCGATATCGAATGAGAAATCTGTGCCGAAAAGTTTTTTTCCCAGGAAACCGTGTTCCCTTGCCTGTGCGATAGCTATTTCAAGCCGTTTGATTGCAAGAGGATATTCCGCACGGATATAGATGATGCCCTTGCTCGAGCCTATAGCGTAACCGGCAATTGCCATACCTTCCAGAATGGTGTGTGGATCCCCTTCGATCGCGCTTCTGTCCATAAACGCACCCGGGTCACCTTCGTCGGCGTTGCAGATGACATATTTGACATCGCTTTTTTCCTTGGCCGTAAACATCCACTTGAGACCCGTCGGGAAACCGCCGCCGCCGCGGCCTCTTAGCCCGGACTTTTTAACTTCTTCTACAACGTCTTCAGGAGTCATATCCGTCAGGCATTTAGCAAGTCCTTCATACCCGCGAAGCGAAAGGTAGTCGTCGATGTTTTCCGGATCTATGATGCCGGCGTTGCGAAGAGCGATTCTCATCTGTCTTCCGAAAAACTCACTATCGCCGAATATACGGAAAAAGCGGTTGTAAAGATGGTCTTCATTGATCGAAAGACGCGCGATTGGAGCACCTTTGACCAAGTGTTTTTCGACGATCTCAGCGACATCGCTTTTACTTACAGCTCCATAAATATGGTAACCGGGATAGACGATCACGACCGGACCTTTACCGCACATGCCAAGGCAACCAGATACGTTTATTTTTACCGTATCGGTAAGCTCATGTTTTTTAAGTTCAGTTTCAAGCTCCTTACGGACATCACGCGACTTATTATGAATACAAGCCGTTCCGTCGCAAATTGTAATAGTATAATTCTTAGACACTAGTATATTCCTTCATTTCATTAAATATTCAATATTTATTTGAGGAGTCATCAATTTATTGAATAATCAATAATCAATAATAAATAATAAATTAAATGACCCAGTCGCTGATCACTTCGCCGTTTTTGATATGGCGTTCGATGATTTCTTTGGCCCTACCCTCGGTAACTTTACCGTATTTAACAGGTGTCTTACCTTCTTCGACGATCTCAACTGTCGGTTCCAGATTGCATCTTCCCGCACAACCCTTCTGACTTAGATAAACATCGGTAAGTCCTTTGGCCATAGCGTCCTTGAACACTGCCATAACTTCTTTTGAACCCGCGGCGATCTCGCAAGTCGCCATTCCGACATAAACGCGGATCGTTGACAGGTAACCTTTGCTGACGATCCTGCCGACAGCTTCGGCCCGTTTCTTCTTAATAAGATCCAATGGAGTTACCATTTCTTACATACCCTTTCAATTTAAACCGCTGGCACGTTACCGGCTTTTGTTTCTAATCTATTTCAGTAGGGTGTACTTCAGTACACTGGCTTTTTTTTACTTTTTACTTAGATTCATTGTTTGATATTTGATATTTAGTTTTCAGTTTTGTCATCAGCCTTCTGGGTTAATAAACTGAACACAAACGAATTACCATTTTCACGAGGGATCACATTTATAGTGCCACCATGTGCCTCGATTATCTCTTTTGTTATAAACAAACCAAGTCCGGTTCCCTTGACTGTCTTCTTTTCCGGCACGTCAAGTCTGGAAAATTTCTTAAACAGTTTATCCATAGCATCTTCGGTTATTGGGCGGCCGTCGTTATACACTTCTATAGTAACTTTCTCTTCATCGACGCTGGACGACATCTCAACCTTACCGTCTTTGTTGCCGTATTTCGCCGCGTTGCTGACTAGGTTGTTCGCTACTATCATCATCATCTCCGCATCGGCACTGACAACAAGTTCCCTGTCGATATTATTAGTTACTTTGATATTCTTGCGTTGGAACTGCTGGATAAAAGTTTCTATACTGACCTCAAATATGTCCTTGCAAAGGTTAATATCTGTACGGTTTATATCCATCTCGCCTTTTTCAACGCGCGACAGGTTAAGAAACTTTTTAACTGTCGCGGTCAGGTAGTCAAGGTTTCTTGTGATAGAATCGATCGCACGCTGCTGCTTGAAGTTGATCATCCCGAGGTACCCGTCACGAAGCGAGTAAGAGTTCATGATCGCACTTGAAAGCAGTCCCTTAAGCTCATGAGCTACAAAACCGATAAGGTCGACATAGCTTTTATTTGATTCGACAAGCTTATCGTTTGTAATTTTCAGATTCTCGTCACGCTCGTCAAGTTTTGCGGTCATCTCATTAAAAGAATCTACAAGCTTCTTCAACTCGGTTAGCGAGGTGTACCGTTCTGCCTGAACACCAAACTGACCGTTCGATATCTTTTCCGTCGCCCCAAGCATATTCTCTATGGGCCGTGCGATACTGGCAGCCAGGAAATAACTAATTATTCCGCCAAGGCTTATAGCTATAATGCCTATCGCCAGAAATGCAAATACCGCTTTAAAGATCATATGAGTAAACGGCTTTTCAAGTGTGCCCACATAAAGGATACCGATGATCTCGCCGTTGATATTTCTTATCGGTTCGTATGCGGACATGTACCAGTCAGTAACAACGAAGGCCCGGTCCGGCCACGGCAGTCCTTTTTCGATTACCTGATTGTAAACGGTTTCAGACACTTTTGTCCCGATAGCTCTTTCACCGTTTTCGTCGAGTACATTAGTCGCTATCCGAACGTCTCCCTGGAAGATGGTGACCGTCCCTATGGGTTTGCCGTCATATAACTCGTCCTCAAAAACAAGGTTGCTGATCCTGTCGATCAGGGCGAAATCCCTGTTTATAATCTTACCGCCGTAAGCGACCTCGACGACTTTACCTTCATCATTATATATCGCCCTGGCACATTCGATAGCCATAGCTTCATTAAGGACTTTTCGTGTGGTAGCTTTCGCTTTAGGAGTTGACAATATTTCCATTGTCGCCTTATTAAGGCAATCGTCGCCCATCCTCTTTAGTTCCTCAAAGCCGATTATCCTGGCGCCTCGACTTGTTTTTTCTTTGAATGCCTGACGAACGATTTCGCTCTTATGGGATGAAATATCTGCGGCATTTATTATATAAAGGTAGTCAAGCCCGAGTTGTTCTTTCAATTGATATAGATTTTCATCGAAAGTTACAATTTCGAAAAATGTCTTGATCGAATCTATCTCGCTTTTATAGACACTCCGGGCACTTATTAGATCATGGTTGACCTGCTGCTGGGCACGTTTGATAATGTCGGTTTTAATGATATAAAATCCAAGCATGAACACACATATACTCAGTGCCGCAAGAATCACAAAGAACGAGCGAAATACTTTTTGTCTTATACTTTGCGGTTTCATTTTTTACCCCCGGTTTTTTCCGCGACATTGACAAAATAGATCAGGTTCTCAAGTTCAATTTCAAGATTGATATTATTAATGACAACATCTTCGGCAAGTCGAAGTTGAATAGGGGCGAAGTTCAGGATACCCTTGATGCCTGCCGAGATCATGATCTCAGATACCTGCTGAGCAACATAGTCCGGAACGGCTAAGATTCCGATCTTAACAGCATTTTTCATAACGTAATCACGGAAATCGTCCAGCGGATAAATCGGGATTTCCGAATTTGCGTCATATTTGGCTGGGTCGATGTCGAAACCTGCTATTATCTGGATTCCTCCGGCCCCAAAACCTTTGTATTTCAGCAAAGCTCGGCCTATGTGGCCTGTTCCTACTATGACGACATTTTGAATCTCGTTCTTGCCGAGAATGTCACGAAGTTTTTCGATCAGTTCGTCTACATTATATCCGCCTCGGCCATACCCTGATATCCCGAACATCGAAAAGTCTTTTCGTACCTGCGATGGTGTCGCACCGGCTGCGTCCGAGAGGTTGTCCGAGAAGACCTTGACAAAGCCAAGTGCTTTCAATCTTTTCAACGCATTTTTATAGCGAGAAAGTCGGATAATGCATTTTTTGTTAGTTATCAATGCCAGTCTCCATTTAGGTAGACAATTTTGTCTCTTAAGTAATTCCTGCTGGATCTTTAGTTACCTCAGGTTCACCTATTTACTTTTTATAGTATACGCCTAAAAAAGGGTATGGTCAAGAAAATTGTGAAAAAAATCACACTATTTTCTTCAGCATGCTATTAAATTAGCAGATTATAAATAATTGACGGCTAAATAGTGCAATTGATCAGTAGATCAGAGTAGGAAAAACTCAAAAAAACTGTTTTTTCAATAGCCGCATTGTGTAAACGAGTAATTTTTTGTTGTTTTTTCGAGGTTTTTGGTTATTATTTAGTGATGTTACTTTTTGTAAGTCACTAAAATAGGTATTTCAGGTTCGCAGAGAAAGGAATCCCATGAAAATCAGATTATTGATCACAGCTATTGTTTTTTGTGTATTAGTCACTTCGGCAGGTGCCGGTTCGCTTGAGGAGGCTTTTGTTAGTCCTCCGGATTCGGCTCGGCCGGGTGTGTACTGGTATTTTATGGACGGCAACCAGAACCGTGACGAGATGGTTGCTGATCTGCATGCGATGAAAGACGTCGGTATCGGCAGCGTCCTTTTTCTGGAAGTAAACATCGGGGTTCCCACCGGACCGGTGTCTTTCATGAGTGAGCAATGGCAGGACAATGTTGTTCATGCGATGAAGACGACCGAACAGCTGGGGATGGAATTTATCCTGGGCACCGGCCCCGGCTGGTCCGGAAGCGGTGGCTCGTGGGTCAAACCCGAAGATTCCATGCAGCACCTGGTTGGCAGCAGCACAAAGGTTAAGGGGCCCGTTAAGTTTGAACAAGTCCTTCCAGTACCTGCACCACACAAGCCTAATCATTTTGCCGGAATGAGCGGGGCACATAGCGATGTTCGCAATAAGTGGTTTCAGGATGTCGCCGTTGTGGCCTTTCCGACTCCTAAGGAGGACATCGCACGATTTGACAATTACGTCATAAAGACACTAAAGGATATCCAGCCCTACTCTATAAGGCACTTAACGAACATTGTTGATAATGCGATGGAACAGATTATTTCACAAGCTGATTATTCCGAACCCGATGCGGCCAAGGTGATAGATGTCAACCGGGTTATCGACCTGACGTCGAAGATGAAATCGGATGGTACGCTTCGCTGGGATGTTCCCGCCGGCGACTGGACGATCATGCGATTTGTTTCCCGCAGTACCGGGCAAACGACTAGACCTGCGCCGCGGGCAGGACATGGTTTCGAATGCGATAAATTCAATAGCGATGCTTACCGCCGCCACTGGGACAGCTACCAGGGCCGTCTAATTGAAAAACTGGGACGACTGACACCGGGTAAGGGATTGACTACTATTCACCTGGACAGCTGGGAGATGAGTTCGCAAAATTGGAGCGGCGCCTTTGCCAAAGAGTTTAAAAAACGCCGCGGTTACGACCCTCAGCCTTACTATCCAGCCTACATGGGATTGGTAGTCGCCAGTCTCGAAAAGACCGAGCGTTTCCTCTGGGATATGCGCAAAACATCCCAGGAAATGGTGCTGGAAAATCATGCCGGCGCGATCAAGAAAATTGCTCATAAGCACGGTCTTAAATATTCAAATGAACCTTACGATATGAATCCGGCGGGCAATATGGATCTGGGTTCGGTTGCTGATGAAATAGGTTGCGAGTTCTGGAACGCAAACGGCGGGCCAGATACGCAGTACAGCTGCATAGAGGCGGTCAGCGTTGCTCATACTATGGGTAAGTCGAAGGTTTTTGCCGAGGCATTCACTACAGCTGGAATGCAGTATCTTAACTATCCGACCAATATGAAGGACCAGACTGACTGGG
>JAIPFN010000181.1 GCA_021736615.1 Phycisphaerae bacterium
TCATCCTTATAACTAGTGCCACTATTGGTCCACGTCGACGGGTCGGCAGGATCGGGATTGGCCGTTCCAACACCATTGGTGAGCGGGGTGAAGTCGCCGGCGGGATATGAATCACCCCCGCTGAATCCTGTAACGTCGACAATCGGCACTAATGCTGCGTTTGCAACTGCTGCAACTGCCAGCATTACCATTGCTGTTAACATCAACTTTTTCATCAAAAATCCCCTAACTGAAATTATATTGTCCAGCTATTAGTACTAATTCTCAGCTGATTTTTGCACCTGGAACTGCGCATATTTCATATATAACCTATTTTAACAGGTTTAGATTGTCATTTCAAGCAAAAGTTCTGATAAATGAGTTCAAAATACCATTTTCGCCTTTACAGAATGCGGCATATAAGAATTAAGTGTTTATTTAGTAAGCATTTATGACAATTGGCATTGGTTCGTAAATAAAATGAAAAATTATATTTTTTATGTTTTTCACAGCGGTTGATTGTGAGGTTTGTAATGAGTTTTGTTATTTTTGGGAATATTAGTATTTGGAGGCGAGATTTTATAGGGGTAAAATGCTGTTAAGAAAAGTTTTTTTAGAAAATTATTGTTTTTGGGGGTTTATCAGGGTTTTGCTATTTAAATAGCTAACTTTTTTAATTTTTTTGTGTTTTTTTGGAAAAATAATTTGCATTCATTGTTTTTTGTGTTAAATTATAAGCATGTTAGATAGTTAGTTAACTTATTATTGTATTTTTGTACAGGAGGTTTTATTATGGGTGCTCTGAAAGTTTGGGTGAATCTTAATAGAATTGGCGACGACGGCAGCAAAATTGAGGTTCCGTCATTCGGCAGGGTCTTTTCGAGCAGAATTGAAATGCTGGCGAGCCGTACGGATATTCTTAATACCAAAGATCGGGCGATTATGAAGATGTATCTTAAGAACGGTTTGACTTTCCGTCAGATCGCACAGGTTGCCGGAACCAACGAATCGGTTATCTCGCGGAAGATCCGTAAACTGACGTCAAAACTTATCGACGGCGAATATATTACATGCCTTCGAAACCGGGATAAATTCAACCGGGTCGAGATGGCAGTTGCGAAAGATCATTTCCTGAACGGTATGAGCCAGATGAAAATCGCTGAAAAACACGGGATGACGGTTTATTCTGCCCGGAAGCTTTTGCGGAAGATACTGAGGATTGTTGATTCGTGCGGCGGGCGGCGGGGAGCGGGGAGCGGGAGTTGTGGGTCGGTGATTTACCATGAAGAGCTTGAAGATAAGACATGAAGAGCATGAAGGAATGATAAGCAAAAAAGTGTTGGAATGGAAAATGTGTGGAAGGTGTGAGTTTTTTGTTTTTTGGTAGGATTTATGCGGCCCTTCGGGCCTTACCCCCTATTCGGGGAATAGGGGGTTAAGTGATTTTGAAACCGCCTTCGGCGGCGGCTATTTTTTGGGAGGTTTTTATGGGTTTGTTTGAGGTTTGCAGGGTGTTTGATTTTGACGGGGTTGTCAGCGGGCGAGGCGGGTCGGTTATGAAGATGTTCGGGCTTGACCTGGATGATGTTCGCAATCGGCGGCCTGTGCATGAGGTTAAGCTGGAACTTGAAGAAGGCGGGATATGCTTTATAACCGGACCGAGCGGCGGGGGTAAGAGCGTTATTCTGCGGGAACTTTATGCGCAGTTTGGTGACGACGAAAAGGTTATGCTGAACGAGATTTCGGCGGATCGTAACGAAAGTCTTATCGATTGTTTTGACTGCGAACTCGGCGAGGCGATGCGGGTGCTTTCCAAGGCGGGGATAAGCGACGCGTTTAACCTGCTGGAAAAACCTAAACATCTGAGCGAGGGACAGCAGTACAGGTACCGATTAGCACAGGCTCTGGCGACGGGAAAAAAAGTGATTTTCGCAGATGAGTTTTGCTCGACACTGGATCGGATCACGGCGGCGGTTGTGGCTTGCAAAACAGCGAGGTTCGCCAGGAAAGAAGGACTGACGCTGATAGTGGCGAGCAGCCATGATGATCTGCTTGCCGATATGCGGCCGGATGTTGTTGTTATTAAACGGTGCCGGGGGAAGACGGAAATCGTGAGGCGTGAGGCGTGAGGCGTGAGGCGTGAGCGAGTGTTGGGAGGTTTGCTTACAACTTTTTTGGGGTTTGGTTTGCTTTCGCTTTTTAACCACGGATTTCACGGATTTACACGGATTAAAATTAAAGATTAAAAAGCAAAAATCAAAACGACAGATTAAAAATGAAAAATTTGAATGTGGGTGTTTGGTTGAGTTTTGTTTGCAACTTTTGGAAGTTGAACCATAAAAACAGAAAAGCATAAAGCATGTGCGGGAGATTTGTTTGCAACTTATTTGGGTTTTGTTTTGAATTTTGGGGTTTTATCCCTGCGCTTGCGCTTCGGGTTTTTGTTTTGGAGGGTTTGTTTTGGGTTATTTGTTTGATTGTAGTGTTTTTGGCGGGCTTGTTATTGAGGAAGGTACTGCCGCTGACTGGCGGGCTCTTGCCGGGTATCATTACTGCGATGAGAAGACGCCGGCTTATAAGGCTTTGTATGTGCTTCGGGATACTCGCGGCGGGCGGGCTTGCAAGCCCTATAACGGGGTTGCCGGGGTTATTGTCTACTCTATGCCGGTTGCTAATATTCGGGGACGCAATATGGCTACCGGCGGGTATTTTACGGGGCTTGGGGATAAGGGTATGCAGCTTAAACTTATCAATAAAAACATCCGGTGTATTCGCAGAGTTGTGATCGAGCCGAGATACCGAGGAATCGGGCTTGCGGCGAAACTTGTACGCGAGACTATGCCGCTATTGGGCGTGCCGTTTATCGAGTCGCTGGCGGTTATGGGGAATTTCAATCCGTTCTTCGAGAAAGCGGGGATGGTGCCCTTTCGCAAAGGACGGGATGTGCGGGCAGCGGTATTGATCGAAGTGCTTGCGTCTGTGGGGATCGGCGAAGAATTGTTTATCGATCCGCAGAAGGTGCATGGGATGGTCGAAAAGCTCGGGCGCAACGACAGATTCTTCGTGTGCGACAGGATCGGGAAATTTGTTAAAGCGTTCGGTAAACGCGGTAAGATGGTTCACTGCGTCGAACGGACGAAGTATGTGCTTGGGAAACTTTCTTTTTCGCCGGTTTATTATATTTGGCGGGCGGCGGACAGCGAAAGGCGTAAAGCGTGAGGCGTGAGGCGTGAGGCGTGAGACGTGGGTTGAGGTTTGCTTACAACTTTTGTTAGGTTGATTTGTTTTCGCTTTTTTAACCACGGATTTCACGGATTTACACGGATAAAATAGGAGAATTAGAATTAACCATGAAGAGCATGAAGTACATGAAGAAAAATAAATTAAAGGTTTTTTAGTTATTATTGGGAGAGATTTTATGAATGGTCAGGTTATTGAGCGTATTGGGGTTGATTTTTTATTGGAACATCCGGGCAATCCTAACCGGATGAGTAAGAGTAATTTTCGCAAGCTTGTCGGGCATATCAAAGAGTCGGGGGATTATGAGCCGGTTATCGTTCGGCAGCATAGTCAAAAAGAAGGGTTCTACGAGATTCTTAACGGCCATCACAGGACCAAAGCGTTGCGTGAGCTTGGGTATACGGAAATTGACTGCGTTGTCTGGGATGTTGACGATGCGCGGTCGCTTATGCTGCTTGCGACGCTTAACCGGCTTAGCGGCAAAGACGATGCCAGAAAACGGGCAGAACTGATCAATGAGCTTAGCGAACAGTTTAACATAAAAGAACTTACTAACGCCCTGCCGGAAACAAAAGAAGCAATCGAAAAATTAAAAACGATCTCGGCGAGCGAACCGGTTTTGCAGCTTGGGGGATTTGAAATTCCGGAAACGCTTGTGTATATCGTCACGGCTGAGCAGAAAGAATTCGTTAACAAAATCGTCAACGAGGCTATCGAGCCGGATAAAGGGGCCAACGATGCGGAGCGAAGGGCGTGGGCTTTGGTTGAGATACTTCGGTTTGCTAAGGTTTAAAAACAGCGGTGCGTGTTTTGTGGAATGCTGTTTACAACTTTTGTGAGTTGGGCTTGTTTTCTTTTTTTGCCACAGAGGACACAGAGGAACACAGAGAAAAAAGAGAAAAGCATAAAGCATTTTTGGAATGCTGCTTGCAACTTTTGTGGGTCGGTGATTTAACATGAAGAGATTGAAGAAAAGACATGAAGGACATGAAGATTAAAAAAATATGGGTATTTTGTAGAGTACTGTTTACAACTTTTGTGGGTTTTTGGGATTATCGAGTCTGATCGGGCAGCTTGCGCTGCCGCGCTTTTATATGCTGACTTGGGTTCGTCCAGCAGCACAGATGGTAAATGTAATTAGTGTCAGGTATTAAAGATTTGAAAGGGTTTATGGTTATGGGAAAGTTTAAGAGGGGCGGCGTTAAGAAGCTTAATAAGAAACAGTTGGATGTTATTGACGATCTTTTTGAGTGCAACGGTAATGAAAGCGAAGTTATAAAAAAACATAAGGTAAGCATTGCTATCTATCGCAAGTGGCTGGCGGATAAAAATTTTACGGATGAGCTTGAGTTCAGGCTTGAGTCGGCGAGGCGGCAAGGCAATTTGATCATCGCTAAATTTACACCGGCGGCAGCGGTAAACCTGGTCAGGCTTACCGAATCGGACAAAGAAGAAACGTCACGGAAGGCGTGCCTGGACGTCATGTCACACCCCGGGGAGAAAAATGCTCCGAAAAAAGAGAGCGAAAGCGTTTGCGAAAATATAAGTGCTGAAAAGGCGGAAAAGATGCTTGCTGTACTCGCTAAAGAAGACCGAGGGGATAAATGATTATTAGTTTCGTTGGGCGTTTTTTTTACCATGAAAGACATGAAGGGATACATGAAGAACATGAAGGGATGAAATATTTAAAAAACGCACATGGTATTTTGTTGGGTTCGGCTTACAACTTTTGTGAGTTTTTTTGGATAATCGAGTCTGATCGGGCAGCTTGCGCTGCCGCGCTTTTGTTTGGGTATTTTTGATATTGAAATTTTTAAAGATTGGAGGTATATGTGATGGTTGATACTGTCAGTAAGATCGAGCGGGCCGGTGGTGTTTATGATGCTTTGCGTGGGGTTGCTCCTGTCAGTCGGGGCGGGCTGCGTGATTATGTTAAGGTTTTTCTGGGGATCGACGTTCCCGATGTTTCGTGCTGCGAGGGGCATTGCAGTCCGATGGATTATTTGTGGCACTGTTACAGCAGGGATTTTGCGTTTGGGGAATCTTCGCCTAACGGCGATTGCGTTGTATGGGCAAATCGGGGCGGTTCCAAGACGGTTCTTGGGGCGGCGGCGACTTTGCTTGACTGCATATTCAAGCCTGAGTGTCAGGTTCGGGTACTTGGCGGGTCGCTTGAGCAGTCGAGAAGGATGTATGAGTATCTGGGCAAGTTTCTGGGCGGGAGTTTCGATGACGCGGTAAGCGGAAAGATACTTAAAGAGCGATGTTCTTTTGTTAACGGGTCGGCTGCGCAGATACTTACGCAGTCGGCAAAGAGTGTGCGCGGAGTTCATGTACACAAACTGCGGTGCGATGAAATCGAGCTGTTTAACCCGGAAGTTTTCGACGCGGCGAAGTTTACCACGCAAAGCACCGGCGGCATTAAAGCGTCGATGGAGATCATCAGTACGATGCACCGGCCTTACGGGCTTATGCACAGGCTTGTCGACGAGGCGATGAAAAATGAGGTGCCGATATTTAAGTGGTGCATGCTGGAGGTTGTCGAAAAGTGCAGGGATCGAAATTGCGGCAGGTGCGAGCTGGATGGGTACTGTCAGGGTAAGGCGAAAAAAGCGAACGGGTATATGAAGATCGACGACTGTATTACGCAGATGCGGCGGTCGAGTAAGGAGGGGTTTGAGTCCGAGATGCTTTGCAGACGGCCTAACCTTGAAAACGCGGTGTTCTCTGATTTCGATACAAAGGTGCATGTGGCGCCGGTGGAATATGACAGCAGTTTGCCGCTTTACCGGGCGATGGATTTCGGGTTTGTTAATCCTTTTGTGTGCCTTTGGATACAGGTTGACGGCGAGGGACGCGTTCGGGTGATCGACGAGTATTTCCGGAGGCGGGCGACCATCGAGATACATGCGAAAGAACTAAAGGAGCGGACGCCGTGCGGGGAAGAGAGCGTTGCGGGGAGTTTTTGTGACCCGGCTGGGGCGGGAGTTAACGATGTGTCCGGCACGAGCGCAGTGCGCGAGCTTCGGGCGATGGGGATTAGAACGGTTTATCGCAAGAGCAGGATACTTGACGGGGTCGAGCGGATTCGGCGGCTCGTAAAAGCAGGTGACGGCAAGAGCAGGCTGCTGATCAGCCCGAAATGCGTCAGGCTTATCGAGGCTATGGCGTGCTATCACTACCCGGAAACAGGGGAAAATGAGCTTCCGGAAAAGGACGGGGTTTATGACCACCCTATCGATGCGCTGCGGTATTTTCTGGTTAATGTGAATAAACGCGTTAAGCCGGAACGGAGAAGATATTGATTCAAACTGGCCTGGCGGCCAGTTTGGAGGGATTAGGTTTTAGGGATTAGGGGTTAGGGGTTTTTACCAGCCTAGTACTTGTAGTACTTTTGCTTCTTTTTGCCTGGCTGTTAGCCTGGTCTTGAACTTGTTAAGCATGGTAGTTCTTTCTTCGTAGTCGAGATCCGGGTTGTCATAGAATTGTACGGCTAACTCCAGAACCTTCAGTTCGTCCGATATTCTGTTTTGCCCTCTGCATTGTCTTGCGATCTCATCGAAGCGAGGAAGCCGGTCAGCATCAAACTGCTGATGTGACCTCTCGATCGATTCTGAAATCAACTGCTGTATGTGTTTGTTTTCAATTCCATAGTCCATTATAAGTCTCCTGAATAAAATCTTACCGGGTATTAAATCGGCAATATTATACGTTGGGTTTAGTCCGGAAATGGTAAAAATGGAAAACTTTTTAATGCAGAAATAATAAAAGTGAATACTCAACATCGAACAAGGAATATCGAATAACCAATTTAAAAAGGGCTGTAAGAGGCATTTTATTGTCCCTTACAGTCCTCTTGTCTGTTTGCCATCCTTGACAGCGTCATGAAAAAATTTCGATTATTTGCGATCTTTCGCTTACACTTCAACGGGCAAGTTGTGCTCTTTCCATGCCTGGAAACCCCCTTCAAGTTCCATTACGGGGTATCCGTTTTCGGCGAACTCCTTTGCGGCGGCGGCGGCAAGGTGGCACTCGAAGGAATAACAGTAAACGACGTTTACCTTATCCCTGCTGAGGCCTGCAAAACTGGCGTCGACTGACCTGCACTTGTTTATTGCGCCCGGTATGTGGCCGTGTTTGAAGTCCTCCGGCTGCCTGACGTCTATGATGTGTATATTCTCCTGCCGTTTTATCATTTCGTCAAGCTCTACCGGGCCGGTTGTAAACTCCATTTTGGCACTGAAAAACTTGCTGGCTTTCCTCGGACTGGTAATTGTCATCGTTCTACCCTTTCACTATTATCCTCAAAGTCCTTATAGGACTTACCTACCTTTGTAAAGCTGATATTATCGGCTCCATGGATAGATACGTTTGATCTGCGGGTTGGGGTTTTGTTTTAATTTGGAAATTGTTATTTTGAGGCAGGAGGCAGGAGGCTGAAGTGGAAAAAGCGAATAACCAACACTCAACAAGGAATATCGAATTATGAAGGAATATACAGTTGTGCTTGTTTTGTGGGTACTGTTTACAACTTTTGGGCGGTTGTTTTGGATTGACAGGTTAGATTCGGGGAGTTTGCGCTCCCGCGCTTTTGTTTGCCGATATTACGGTTTTTTTGCGTATCTGAATCTTGCTGATGATGATCTTGGGTTTTTTAGTATTTCCCATTTATCGGGGGTTATTGCTTTTTGGGAGATTTGGCGGTAGGTTCCGTCTTCGAGGCCTGCTTTGAATGCGTGCTTGACTAGTTTGTCTTCTCCGCTCTGGAAACTCATTATCCCTATAACCCCTCCGGGACGCAGGCAGTTTGGCGCGTCTTTGAGGAGTTTTTCGAGTGCGTCGATCTCACCGTTTACCGCGATCCTGATTGCCTGGAAAGTTCGAGCGGCTGGGTGGGCAGAACCGAAAGGCATATTCTTGTTTTTCTTCTTCCAGGTATTCTCGGTGAGGCCCTTTGCATTAATTACCAGTCGAACGAGCTGGCTGACGGTTGTGATCGGGTCTGAGAGCCGCTGGCCGGCGATCCACTGGGCGATTAGCTTGTGGTCGGGTTCGTCGGAGTATTTCCAGAGTATCTCGGAGAGGCGGTCCTCGGAGAGTTCGGCAAGGAGGTCTGCGCCGGTTTTTTCGAGGCGGTCGTCCATTCTCATATCGAGCGGGCCGTCAGCTTTGTAGCTTATTCCCCTGTCGGCGTCGTCGACCTGCATGCTTGAAATGCCGAGGTCTGCGAAGATGATGTCGAAACCGGCGGGAGCAGATTCGGCTTTGACAGCGGCGATCTCTGAGAAATTTTTGCGGTGAAAGATCGTGTTTGCTTTTAAGGCAGAGAGCCTTTTGGAGGTACGGTCGATGTGCTTGCCGTCGATGTCGAGGCCGACGTATGTTCCTGTTTCGCCGATGCGTTGTATGAATTTCTCGGCGTGGCCGCCGAATCCCATTGTGCAATCGGCGATTGTCTGACCTCCGGAGAGGTCGAGGGCCTTGATGATTTCTTTTACCAATACAGGTACGTGTGTTCCCCGGGCGGTTTTGCCTCG
This sequence comes from Phycisphaerae bacterium, assembly GCA_021736615.1. Next base: position 8,757 of record JAIPFN010000181.1, read on the forward strand.
GGCACGGATATTTGATTGTTTACTTTTGTTTTGCATATTTCAGGTTTTAGGGGCTAGGTTTTAGGTGTTAGGTGTTAGGGTAAAATTCCCAGTGCGTTTATTTTATTCCCATCATTGCTGCTTCTTTGTCGAGGCCGTATGTTTTCATTTTTTTGTAGAGCGTTGTTCTGTTTAGCTGGAGTGCTTTTGCAGTTTTTTGTCTGCTCCAGCTGTTTGCTTCCAGGGCAGCGCGGATTATCGATCTTTCGGGCATCGCGAGTGCGTCTTTGAGGCTCCTTGATGCAAAGGGTTCGTGGCCGGTTGATATCTGGAGCGATTTTATGGCGGCGGGCAGGTCCTCGACGTCTATGTAAGGCCCTTTGCCGAGCAGCACCGCCCTTTCGATTACGTTTTCCAGCTGGCGGACGTTTCCTGGCCAGTGGTAACCCTGCATGTATTCCATAGCCTTGTCGGTGATTCCGTGTTTTATTCTCGCGTGGATCCGGCAGAATACTTCGAGGAAGTTTTCCGCGAGCAAGGAGACGTCTCCGGTTCTCTCGGCTAACGGCGGGAGGTCGACGGTGAGAACATTGATACGGTAGAAGAGGTCTTCGCGGAAGCGTCCTGCGCGGACTTCATCGGCGAGATCCTTGTTGGAAGCCAGTATGACGCGAGTATCGGTTGTAATGGTTTCGTTGCTTCCGACGGGCTCGAACTGGCGGGTCTGGAGGACGCGGAGAAGTTTTACCTGCATTGCAGGTGATGCACTGGAAATTTCGTCGAGGAATATGGTTCCTCCGTCGGCGACTAGGAACTTGCCCTGCTTGTCGTTTACGGCACCGGTGAAGGCACCCATGGCATGGCCGAAAAGCTCGCTTTCGAGAAGGGTTTCGGGGAGTGCTCCGCAACTGACTTCGACGAATGGGCCGGATCGGCGGGGGGAACGGTAATGGACGGCGCGGGCGATCATGCTTTTGCCGGTTCCGGACTCTCCGGACATAAGTATTGTCGTCTTGGTGTCTGAGACCGCTTCGATTGTCTCGAAGACCTTTGCCATTTTGTAGTTCTGGCTGATGACGTTGTCGAGGCTGTACTTGTTTTCGAGCTGAAGGCGAAGCGAAGAATTTTCGGTCATCAACGAATGCTGGCGGAGTGCCCTTTCGACGGCAAGGAGGAGTTCGTCGTCTATGATGGGTTTTGTCAGATAGTCGAAGGCGCCTTTCTTTATGGCTTCTACGGCGCTTTCGATGGTACCGTAACCGGTGATAAGAATTACCGCGGTCTGGGGGTATTTCCTGGCGATGATGGCAAGCAGTTCGATGCCGTCGCCGTCGGGCATGTTAACGTCTGTGATGACAAGCGAGAAATTCTGACGGGTCATGGTGACCAGGGCGTCTGACAACGATTCGGCGGACGTTGTGGTGTAGCCTTCGAGGCCCAGATACTCGCAGAGCGAATCACGGATGATTTTGTCATCGTCTACAATAAGAATATCAGTTTTTTTCATGATTAACAACCTTACCAAACTGCCCTTCGGGCAGTTTGGAATGAATAATGAATATTGATTAATGTATAATTAAGGAAACCGCCTTCGGCGAAAACTATTAAATTGGCAGGTAGACAGTGAATTTGCTTCCGGTTTGTTCATCGTTTATTGCTTCTATCCTGCCTTTGTATTTTTCTATAATGTCTTTGCATATAGCCAGGCCGAGTCCGGTTCCTTTTTCTTTTGTAGTAAAGAACGGTTCAAAAATCGAGTTGGCATGTTCGGCTGGGAAACCGGGGCCCGAGTCTTTAAACTCAACGACGATCTCTTCGTCTATGCCGGAAATAATTATATTCAGGACCCCATTGCCTTCCATCGCGTCAGCGGCGTTTTTTATGAGGTTGCAGAAGACCTGGAAGAGGTTGTCGCCTCTGAACTTTTTATTGATAAACTCGATATTATCAAAAACCGCGATGCCGACACCTTCACACTTCGGTTCCATGGCTTTTACGGATTCGGTTAGGATTTTCTGTATTGATGCACATTGCAGTTCCGGATGCCTTCCGCGTGAGAATTCGAGTAGTTCTCCGATTATGCGAGACATCCGCATTAGGCCCGACTTGCAATGGTTAAGGTATTCTACGGGCTTTTCGAACTGCTGTTTTTCGATGGCCCTGATCGACAGATTAATGTAGCGGAGAATTCCGTCCATCGGGTTGTTAAGCTCGTGGGCGACTTTTCCGGCGACTTTTCCGATGGCTGCGAGGCGTTCGGCTTGTGAGTGCTCATCCGCGACGCTGCCTTTGCCGGTCATGTCTTCAATGGCGGCAAGACCGCCTGTAATCCGGCCGGTTGTGTGGGATTTCATGGGGGTTACGATAATTTTCAAAAGTCGTACCGAATCGGGACGCGAGTATTTAACAGAATCGAAGGTGGCTGTCTGGCCCGTTTGGACCACTTCGTTTAGCGAGGATTTCCAGTCGCCCCAGACATTTTGGTCTGCGCCGCCAGCTAAGGAATTGTCAAGATAATCGCCGAGTTTTAATAAGCTGGCGGCGAGGTCGTTTGCGTAGATGATCTTCATATCCGGGGAGAATGCGACAATCCCTATCGGAAGCGAGGCAAGGACAGAAGGTGAAATTGCCGGGGCATCGCCCTGAAGATCACATATATCTGAATTCAGTTGTTTATCATTCAATTTGGACATAACTCACTCAAACTGACCTAACGGCCAGTTTGAGAATTACCAATTACTAATTACGAATTACGAATTGAAGATTCGCCCTAACGGGCGAAGCTAATTCACTAGTAAAAGACAGCTTAAATCCATTTAAGGTCACCGAATATTCTCCATAGCACGAATTACTGATTAAGGTTTC
>JAIPFN010000182.1 GCA_021736615.1 Phycisphaerae bacterium
CCAGAAAACCGGAACTTATCGCGATGATAACAGAAGGGATCTGGCTGACAAGACCGTCACCAATCGACAACCTTGAGTATGTCTCTGCTGCCTGAGCTACACCCATGCCGTCGATCGAACCTATAATGATACCGCCGATAAGGTTAACGCATGTAATGATCAGACCGGCGATAGCGTCACCGCGAATAAACTTACTGGCACCGTCCATCGCTCCGTAAAATTCGCTTTCCCTGGAAATATCTTTGCGGCGTTGTTTGGCTTCGGCATCTGTAATGGCACCTGCGTTCAAGTCGGCATCGATTGCCATTTGTTTACCGGGCATAGCGTCGAGAGTAAACCTGGCGTTTACTTCACTTATACGCTCGGAACCCTTGGTGATAACAATGAACTGGATTACGACAAGGATAAGAAACATAACAAGACCGACTACAAGATTGCCGCCGATAACGAGATCACCAAACGTCTCGATCATGTCGCCGGCATTGGCGTTAAGCAGAATAAGCCTCGTAGACGCGACGTTAAGTGACAATCGAAAAAGTGTCACAAACAACAGCAGCGACGGAAACGTAGACAACTCCAAAGCGTTCTTCGCTGAAAGCGTAATTATCAAAACACTGATAGCAAGAGCGATACTGCACGACAAAAGCAGGTCAAGTATAAACGTCGGCAGAGGGATGATCAACATCGCCAGAACCGCAGCGATACCCACTGCAAAGCTAATGCTGCTATGCCGGGCAAGAACACCCGAAATCGACATGTCATTATTAGTATCTGGTTTATTCATAAGTTTTATCGATAATTGCTAATCGCTACATCCCAAGAACTTCTTTAATTCGAATCGCAAAGTGACCGTCAACGATCACAATACTTCCAGTCGCGAATTTATTACCCTGCACATACACCTCCGCCGGTTCATCTACAAGTTTGTCCATCTGCAAAACCGAACCGGGGCCAAGCTGAAGAAGCCTTTTGATCGGCACCATCGTTTTACCCAGGGTAACATTTACAGACATCGTAATATCCAGCAAAAGATCGAGATTACCGTCACCGGAATCCGTCCCCGAATCAACCGCTTCGGTCATCTCGACGTTTTGTGCCTCGGTCGTTTTTTCTTGCTGTTTAACTTCTTTCTCTTCGACTGCTTGTGCCATTTCGAAAATCCTGTCATTTAATACTTTTACTCATTATTTAATTCTTCACCCGGTTCCATCATACCTGATACTGCCAGTGCATACCTGTTTGAAGTCTTTGCCGGAAAACCGTGAAAAAACACCTTGCCTTCAATCAAAGCTTCGACCGGCTCGCCGGCTTTTCTGTCAAGAACGATCACGTCGCCCTCGGCAAGAATCATAAGATTAGATACCGCAACGGTTGCTTTTCCCAGAAGAACATCGACTTCGATAGGTATTTTTTTGAGATTGCTAATCACAGCATTTTTCAATTGCTGATTGTTAGACTGCCTCTCATCTGGAAAATTTATTTCCAGCATCGGGCCAAAATAACTCGATAAAATAAACATCGAAGCCTCGACCGAGCTTTCGCTATGTTCGACCTGCAATTGCAACAGCGTAAACTCATCATAGCCCAGACACTCTATCGGCCAGTCGCGATCGGAAAGAATCGGCAAACACCGAATGCCCGCAAGCTCGTTTTTTACCAGTGAATCCGAAAACTTGCGTAACAGATTCTCGGAAAGATCAATAAGCAGCGACTCTTCGAGATTCGACATTTCATAATTATCACTAATTTCAGGGTCAGTATCGCCAAGCATTTTCGCGGTCCACTGAATCGCCGACAAATGAGGTAATATTAAAACACCGACCTCACGATTATTCTTGTCGACGAAAACTATATAATAATTTTTCTTTTCATCACAAAACTCTTTCCGTATACCATCACAATAGTACTCCTTCACTCGCGGGATGGACACCCGGGACGGACCGCTACACATCTCGGAAAACAGCTCTGCCAGATCACCGGCAAGCTGCTTGCAAAATTGTGAAAGCATCACATGGTGAGTATCGTTAAACTGCCGCGGACGCCTCCAGTCATAATCGAACACCTCAAGATCGTTCTCCTCGACAGGAGCATTGTCCCTGGCAGCGGCAAGAACGTCTCGCAACTGATTTCTGCTTAATGTAATGTTTTTACCAGCCTGGGTCATTGAATCATAAAATCCTTCAACATAATTTTTTGCACAAGCGGTTTCGAGTCCGGGAAGAGTTTCCCGTTGAAACTTTCCTGAATATCAACTTTCATACGACTCTGATTGGAACTGCCGCTTACCTGAATAAGCTTCAAACCTGCAAGATACGCTCCTAACCAATCTCTTAAATGGACAACTCTTTCTTTTAGAAAATCCTCACCCCTTACCTTGTCCATCTCAGCAGCAAGTTCTAAAACAACTGTCACCTGGATCATACGTGTTGACCCAGGCTCATTCAGATTAGCGGTAATGGGGCTTAACTCAAATACCCACGGCTTAGCACTGTCCGGACTGTCTGCCAAAATAGCTTCAAATTCCGATTTCTTAGCTTCTTCAGCCGAATCAACTTTACCCGGAGCAACTTTTGCGAACAATCCCGAAAGACCGTACCCGCCGCCTGCACAGATAATAGCCACAGAAAATGTTATTATCCATCCGACAAGACTGCCTTTTTTACCGGACGTTGATTCGCTTTCGTCTTTTACGCCTTCATCTTTGATTTCTTTGTCTGCCATTAATATTTTCCTTAATCAGTGATTTTTACCTTGCCGTTAAAAGTGACTCGTTCTTGCGATATAGCTTGATCTTCTCTCTAATAGTTCGGTCACTTATACCAAGGACTTTGGCAGCTTTTAACTGATTCCCGTCGTTTTGCTTGAGAGTAGCTACAATAGCCTCTTTTTCTATCTCAGCAAGAGATATTGAGCCGAGAAATTCGCTTAACTTTGATGAATCATTTGTCCCTCCAACATTCAATTCGTCCAGCAGCCATGAAACATCTGCAAGAGTCAGAACAGTACCTGTCCCAAGTATCAATGAAGTCCTGACGACATTTCTAAGCTGCCTGACATTGCCCGGCCAACGGTACTTGCAAAATACTTCGATCATACGCCGATCCAGCCGCTCGATCGAACGGTTTGCTTCCGGCGAAAGCTGGTTTACAAAATGCCATACAAGCGGTACGATGTCTTCGAGCCTGTCTTTTAGCGGCGGAACGACAAGCCGGATACCGGCGAGCCGATAATACAGATCTGCCCGGAAATTACCTTTATGCACCTCGCTTAGAATATCACGGTTGGTCGTGCTTATCACCCTTACATTGACATTTATAGTTTCATCACCGCCGACACGTTCGATGTCCTGCTCTTCAAGGGCACGCAAAAGCTGACTCTGAAAAGCCGCCGGAGTTTCGGTTATCTCATCAAGAAGCAAGGTCCCGCCGTGAGCTCTTTCAAATCTGCCTCGCCGCAAGCCGCCCGCTCCGGTAAATGCACCCTTTTCATGACCAAACAATTCGCTCTCCATAAGAGATTCGCTAAGCGACGCGCAGTTGACCCGAATATACGGCCCGTTTACACGCTTGCTCTGGTTGTGTATCAGGTGGGCAATAAGCTCCTTGCCCGTTCCGCTTTCACCGGAGATAAGAACAGGCGTTGAAGTCGCGGCAATCTTTTTTGCAAGCTCGACGGTTCTGGCAAGTTCACTGCCGACACCGACTATATGATAAAGAGTTTTGAACTGATGATGCGTCGACGCTATTACCGGCGCTTCGTGGGTCGGAAGATATTTGCCGACGATCTTAACCAATGCGTCCTTGTCGGCAGGCTTTGCAATGTAGTCGGCAAACCCGGCACGAATAGCACAAGTACCCGCAACTGCCGAATCTTCCTCGCCAAGCACGACAACCGGCATTTCCGGGTTATCGCAGGTTATATCACTCAAAACAACACCGGCCTGCTCGCCATGACAAAACCAGTCAAAACAACTGCTTACAAAAACAATATTGAACTTACCCTGATCGAGAAATTTACGCGCGGATCTTTTGTTCTTGGCAACGGTCGCGCGAATCCCCCGTTCGGCAAGGCACTCAAGCAATACCCTCTCCGGGTTGTCGTCCATCACAAGAACGTTATAAATTATATTGTCTTCGCGATTGTTATTCATTTCACCTTGCTCATTGTCAGTGTCATCGGCTTTTCATCCAGGAGCCATTTAAGAATCTGTTTCTTTGTTCTGGCACAATTTGTCCAGTCAGAACTCGGATGCTCCAGTATCAACTGTTCATAAACCTTGATCGCCTCTACTTTGTCGACATTATAAAGACAGTTGCCGATTTGAAAGAGTATCCACGCCCGCTTAGGATTTGCGCTTTTGCCGGCAGGAAGGCTTTTATCGAGAGCTTTGCGGTAATACTTCAAAGCATTTTCTTTGTCCCCGATCCGAAAGAGAGATTCGGCAAGCTCATACATATCGATAATTTCCGCGTCATTTTCCGGAAGCGTTACGTTCGGCTCACTTTCATTCGGCGAGGGTACGCTTTCGATTGTTTCGACGCTTTCAGCTTTCGGTTCCGTCTCTGCAGCAACAACTTCGCTCTCGGCCTGCACTTCGACTTTCTTGTCTTTTGTTTTATCTTCCTCTGAAAAACCCAGTGACTTCAACTGCGAAAGAACATCTCTCAACTGTTCATCGATCTTTGAACTGTCGACGTCCGGAAGCGGACTGTTCGACGATTCCTGAAGTTTCTCACGCAGTTGCTTAGTTATATCCAGAGTCTCAGCACTGGTTTTTTCAATATCGGTTTTTTGTTCCTTAACGGTACTTTCCGAATTGGCTCCGGTTTTAGAATCCGCAACCTTGACCGGCTGAGCTTTTTTATCATCGCTCTTTTCAGACAAAGGTTTAGCCTCGCTCTTCAGACTATCGAGCAATTTCGACTCTTTATCGCCGCTGTCAGATTTCGCTATTAACTGACCGATATAACTATCGAGAATATCACCGGCAACCGTATAGGAGGACAGCGTAAAAAGGCCTATCGCCACGATGTAGATTTTTTGCATCTTATTCATTTTTAGACATCTCATATTTATCAAATACTCCCGCGTAAGCCTCAGCGGCTTTTTCATATTTTTTCTGTTTTTTATATGCTTTGCCAAGTAACTGGCATGTTAAATACCTGGTATTTTTTGTATTTGGAGAATTCAGAACCCCCAGGCACAGTTCCACCGCCTGCTGATCCCTATCCAATGCCATGCAAATCTCTGCCAACTCGTTATTAGCCTCTATCAGCAGCTCGCCAACAGGCAAATCCGTAATCGCAGCGGTAATCTCATTATATGCCAGTTTAAACTCGTCCGCTGCCACATAACACCTTCCCAGTTCAAGCATCAGCATCGACCGCAACTGAAAATCAGCCATATATTCTATCTTCTGCTTAAGTATCGAAATCCCGTTATCCGGCAGGTTCATTGCCGTATATATACGAGCCTTGGCTATCACAACTTCACATTGCTGCTGAGGCGACTGCGACTCCTCATATACATTTTCAATAAGGTCAGCTGCTCCGGTAATATCTCCTTTTTCGATAAGCGTTTCAGTAATTTCTACCACTATCCTGCAAAACTCTTCTTTTGAAAGATCACCGGCAAGGGCGTATTTATATGCCGAAACTGCCTCGGAGTATTTACCAAGGTTAAACTTAGTCTTCGCCATAAAATAATAAGCCTTATAGACATCAATGCTCGGAGGATCAGTTAAAACCTTGAAACATCTATCAAACCATTCTTCCGCCGATTTGTCGTCCCTCAAATAAAACTTGCATACTGCCGCTCCATAAGCAGCATCGGCCTTTGCTGCACTGGTAAGATTGACATGGAAGACTTTTTGAAACAAACTGAAAGCTTCAGGGTACATTTTCATCGACAAGTTCGCCTTTGCCAGGTAAAGATAGGCATCGTCGGCGATCCTTGCGTTGGGATACTCAAGAACAAGCTGCTTTAGATACTTTTGGGAACCGATATAGTCATTCAAATTTGTTTTGATCTTACTCGAGTTCAGCAACGCAAATGGTGCAAGCGAATCCCTGGAATACAGACTTAAGATAATTTTATATTCACTCAGTGCGTCATCGTATGCCTCGCAATATTCACGCATTAACCCAATACAAAAATGTGCGTTTGCTCTGCGATGGTCACCGCGGTATCGCAGCAAAAACTTCAGCCAAACTAAAGAAACTTCAGATGTAAGCAACTCTTTTTGTTTCTCCAGCGACGATTCCAACTCCGGGTTATACACTTTTACCGCTTTACCATCGAACCTGGCAATAAGACCAAGACTTCCGAAAGCAATTTCCGGGATTTCCTGACCGGATGTCTTAGTCATTAGCATGGTAACAGGATGTTGCTTGTACGGCAGACTGTTGCTCGTCCAAATGATTTCGTCACCCGACAAAGATGCGAATTTCGCAATAACTTCATTGACCGCCGATTTATTGGCTATCGCCGAATACTTTGCTCCGACTGTTATACCTACCCGGTTTTGAACGATCGGCTCGAGAACCGCAGTACCAAGATTTGCTGCCCCCATATTAAGAAAAACCGTAAGCTCAGAGGCATTCATTTCTGGTAAAAAATATGGGACCAGCGTATCTGACCAGTTTTTACCAGGCAATATCGAACCACTGTTATTAAGCCTGTTTACCTCGCATGTCAATGAGTTTGCCATCAGGAAATAGCAGTCTGCTTCCATCGATTCGGGAAAATAGTCTTTAATAACTCCCAGCATTGCTATCGTACGGTACGCCCTGCTCCTTGCCGAGAGATACCTTTTGCTCCTGAAATCAATGAATGCCAGGTAATAATTGGCCAGGGCACGAACCGCAGGAGACCTGCTCTCCAGAACAACCGTCAAAAGAGATGAAAGATTTTCCGACCGACCGTCAAAATACAAACATAGAGCCATTTGAAGATTTAAGATATCCTTACGCATATCCCCATAAACATCATCGACCGAAAGGTTTTCCGACAATTCCTTATAAACATAATGCGCCTTGCGGTACTCTTTCTTAGTAAACAGGGTATGTGCCAGGTTCCATGACAACGCGGTGTTAAAGACAAACTCCTCATCGACAGTATCTGCAGGTGCCTCTGATTCGGGATCGCTCTTAGCAATATCTTCAGCGGCCACGGCTTTGCCGGAATCTTCCTGACCCTGATTATAAGTGTTTGGAACAACCGGCTGGACAGGCCCAAAATAGTTCTCTGGTAGTGCAACAACTGCCTTCGGTGCCGGGCGAAGCAGCAAACCCAAAACGGCAACTGTAAGCAAACCGAGCATTACATGAGTCGCCGAAAACTTTTTGCCCCTCTCATTAGTACCTGACGGTCCTTGAACCTGGTACACAACGGAGTGACCCGGCAAGGTGCCCCCTACAGGCTGACCTTCCAGAATCGACTCAAGCTCCCTGCCGCCGGCAAAAATATCTTCCGTAGAGGGTGTAAGATTCAAATCGCCCGCAAAGACATCTTCCGCCCTAAGGTTCTTCGGAGCTTCATCAAAAATTTCGTTAGGTATATCTGCCATTAACTCGCCGTTAATTTCATCCAGTTTTAGCGCAATTTACGCACATACAATCTGCCACTAAAAACAAAAGAGCAATATTTGTGCCAAAATCGCATTTCAGGGCAGGTTTAATCAAACTTTTACGTTTATAGTCAATAAACGCATATTTTAATAAGACTACAATGAGGATTGACACCGGATGTGTACAATTTCCATACAAACAAAAACACGAAACGCAAAGATGTGATGTTGGCAAGCCAAGGATAACATCGTAGGGGCACCCCTTGTGGGTGCCCAAAAAAAGCCCATCACAAAAGTGAGCGAGAATTTAATGCGGCAAATAGGAGTGAGGACGATTTGTCTTCTATCGTGCTGCGAACATCCTGCCCGCAGAAACTGCCTTTAGGATGCTAGCTGTACATTGCCAGGAAATAATCTAGCTTAAGCAGAAACCGCGACTTGTTGATTCGCAGTTGGAATATTATACTGTTTGACCTTGGCATACAGCGTTGCCCTGGTAATGCCAAGCAACGCCGCCGCTCTTGTTTTTTGGCCGTTTGATTCCTGAAGTGCCCTGCCGATAAGTTCCTTTTCGGCGTTTTCAAGCGAGAAATCCTTGAAACTGCATATCGCAGATGACTCCGGGTTCTCCATAAGAAGATCGTCGGTAAGCATCAGATTGTTGCATCCGATCTTTTCGGTAGTCTCCATAAGGATCGCCCTGTCGATAACATTACAAAGCTCGCGAACATTGCCCGGCCAATCATGCTTCTTCAAGGTTTCCAACGCCAGCTTTGTCAGCGACCTGATCTTCGGAGTCTTATCAGGTGCAACCACCGACGTCCTCAGGAAGTACTCGGCAAGAAGCGGAATATCTTCTTTGCGTTCGGGATGGCGAAGCGGAGCAAGAGTGATCGGGAAAACCGAAAGACGGTAATAAAGGTCCTTACGGAACTTGCCTTCTTCGACTTCCTTAAGAAGATTGAGGTTGCTGGACGCGATAACAGTAGCGTTACACTTGATTTCCTTGGTCCCGCCGACCTTTCTGAACGTCTGCTCCTGGATAACTCTCAGCAGTTTAGCCTGAAGATCAAGCGGCATCTCACTGATCTCATCAAGGAAGATGGTCCCATTCTCGGCGATCTCAAAAAGACCGGTCTTTTCAGTGTCAGCAGAAGTAAAGGACCCCTTGACATGACCAAAAAGTTCGCTCTCAAGCAAATTCGCCGTTAGTGCCGCACAGTTTACCGCAACAAACTTGGAACCGCTGCCATGCCGTAATATATGAACAGCCTTAGCGGCAAGTTCCTTACCCGTACCAGTCTCACCGATAACAAGAACAGGGTTACACGCACTCTTGGCAACGATCTTGATCATCTTGAGGCTGTTGGTAATCGAAGGACTCTTACCAACTATAGACACAGAAGCCGGACAATCATCGGCAAAGAAAACTTCTTCTTTACTGCGATTACCGCTCGAATACTTTACCTTATCAATAATACGTCCAAGGCGGCTGACATCGGATTCGCCATTAATGCAATCAAAAGCCCCGAAAGAGATCAAAGACTCAGCTTTAGCGTCATCCTCATCTTTCAGTACTGCAATCACAGCAAGTTTGGCGAATTTCGAGTTAACACTTTTTATAAACGCCGCCGTACTTTCGCCAAAGACACACTCATCTATTACGATCATATCCGGCTCGACGGTATTGATCACTTCCAATGTATCTTCAAGGTTATCTGCTGAAAAAAGATTTGACGTAAAAGGCCGAACCATTTTATGTGTTTTCTGCTGATTACCGACAACAATAATTCTATCCAAAGACATAAATATCCTTGTTCAAAAGTAAGTAGGATTATACTTAAGCCGCAGTGAACTACTGCAAGTATTTATGAGTAATCGGCTCATCATATTTTAATCTTTAATTTTTCTTATAGGACCGGCCAATAATATTCGCCTTTATTTCTCGCTACGGCTGTTATTATAAAACCTTCCAGTTATGGGACGTCGCAGGCGAGTAAAATATAGCGATTTCATTTAGAAATACGTATAACTATATTATAACCGATGATTCTTGAGGGATAGATTTTCCATATCTATACAATGTCGGCATTGGCAGCCCGACATTTTGAATTCAAAAGCAGTCTTACCAATATGGAAAAAATCATAGTCGATTGCTAAATTTGAAGTTTTTTTAGCTATTAATTTTTGCGGCTTTTTTTGCGATTGTCGCAATTTTCTTTCGCAGTTCCTTCGGAGCGATCACTTCTACCTGGTCGCCGTAACCCAGAATCCACCAACTGATCTCGCCGATTCCGTCAACGCGAAACTCAGCGTCAAGTGAACCGTCATCATTGAAGCGAGTCTTCTGTGATTTGTGCCAGAGAACCTCGGCGACATTTCTCGCGACCATCCTGCTGAACCTGAGTTTGACATCGCAAATATCCCCCTGCTTGATCATCGACCAGGCATTTCCAAAATGCTCCTCAACATCAAAATCATCGGACGCAATATAACACTTATCCATGACCGTAATTTCTTTGATCCGGTTGATCTTGAAAGTTCGGATCTCATCATGAATGGAAGACTTACCGATGACATACCAGCCGCGGCTTTTAAAAGCCATATGATAAGGATCAAGCACAGTCTCTATATCACCCCCGTCATAAAGCGAGTGATAAACGATCTTGACCCGGAACTTCCTGCCGACAGCACGCTGCAAAACCCAGAAAATCTTCTCGGCAGGCCCAACTTGTGTATGCCAGTCATGACAGACAGAAATCTTATCCAGAGTAGCGTTGCAATACTTCCGAATTTCACCTGGAAGGTTGTTTTCAATCTTAATACCGCCCATAACTGCCGAATTTTTGAAAGCCTTTGGAAGATGAGCCGAACCCTTACGAATAAGCATAAGAATACTTAACGCCTCCTGCAGGTTAAGATTGATCGACGGAAGAAAGAAATTAGGGTCAAGACGATACCCGCTGGCCTGATTATCATAATAATAAGGTATACCTATTGACTCAAGTTCATTGAGATCACGGAATAGTGTCCGGCGGCTCACATCAAGAAGACTAACCAGGTCGCCAACTGAATGGCTCTGGCCCGACTGAAGCAATGTCAATAGTTGAACAATTCTACTTATGCGGCTTGTTTTCATAGCAGTTCCGGTAATAAATCCATTTTAAAGTCTAATAAAAGCAATTCTAGACTAAAAGAACCGACTGTCAACAGAAAACTCCGGCCTATTTCTTTCAATCACGCAATTAAATCTATTATTAGTACTCCTGACTTATGAAATTTTATTTAGTCCAAACCGTTTATAAGCCGAATATAACAAATAGTACGCTATTTAAATCCTTACTGCTAATAATTTTAACACCGGCCGGAAGGATTAATATTGACATGTAACGCCTGAAATGATACCATTAAAGAGTGTCTCAACTGAACTGACTTTGCCCCTGTATTTCGGGGTGGGGAAAAGTACGTTTATAATTTTTGGACAGGAAAGAATATGAAAAACATAATGAACCTGAACTCGTTAAGATATCTTATATTTTCGATTTGCCTTGTAGTATTCGTCTTAACCCTGACCGGATGCGGCGGATCCATGAGCGAAACAAGTGCCGAAAGGTCAAGAAGACACAAACAGGTCGTACGCAGCGGTCTCGGACAGGTCGCTGATGACTGGGATGCTATTTGGCTCATGGACAGACGTTCCAAGCTGACCGACAAACTTATTCGCGATTACTAATCAGATTGGCATAATATTAGAATTCAGCAGCTGTCAAATAATTGCACTTTTTGAGCAATTACAGTGCTGACCGTAAAGGATTCCCTGGATTTCAGGGGATTTTATAATTATTTTCACAACATCCTCTCAGGCCATACAGTAAAGGACATAAAATACCTGCTTCATGTATGGCATTAAACGGATTTTAACTGGAGCTGGAATCGTTGAATGCGATCTTAGAATACATTCTCAGAGTAAAAAACTCACCAGATGAAATGCTCATCGTAATCTTCGAACTTCTTCTGATAG